>JACCYV010000343.1 GCA_013696305.1 Nitrospira sp. | reverse complement strand
TCGCCTGAAGAAATTCATCCCGCAACCGTTCCGCCATAGGGTAGTCCAGGATGGGGTCCTGGGTGCCGTGACTTTGAAATACCGGCAGGCCTTTGCATTTGACCATCAACGGACTCCATTCATGCTTGGCAACCAATGTGCCCGACAGCTGAATCAATCCCCTGTAGAATTGCGTGCTGTGCAGGAGCGCGTCGCAGGAGAGCATGGCCCCTTGGGAAAATCCGCCCAGCACCGTACGCGCGGGGTCCGCGCCGAATTTCCGGTGGAGATCATCGAGAAATATCTTCATCCGTTCCCGCGCTTCAGGAAGACCACGCGGGATTTCATTCGACATGTCCCGGCTTTTGCCCGCGGCCCGATCGGCCTGAATCCTAGCCATGTCGATCATCCACCAGGCACGTGAATCGCCGAATCCCATGGGGATCGAAATCGGCGCTTCTGGAAACAAGAATCGGGTACCGGCGGGCGCATCAAGGTATTCGCTGAGCGCCACCAAGTCGTCTCCCGGCGCGCCGAAGCCATGGAGCAGGACGACCAGCGGGCCAGCGCCCCCGCCCTTCCCATCGGTTCCTCCCGTCAGGCGGACCGTGAGGCCGCCCAGTTTGTCTATGCGCATCAGGCTAGGTATCCTCGCTTTATTGCTTTGTCCAGATGTACACGACGAGACTCACGACGAGCAACTGACGCTGAGGTGTTTGCCCCAGTTTGGAGGCGCGGCGGCGTAGGTATCCATACCGGCCTGTTCGCTGTAGGGGTTCTGAAGCAGCTGCAACAGCCGGTCGATCTCGGAATAGTCTTTCTGTTGGGCCTTCTCGATGGCCCCCTGCGCTAGGTAGTTGCGCAGGATGTACTTGGGATTGACGCGATCCATTCGCCCACGACGGTCCTCATCTCGACTTTGCTCACTCCTCAGCCGTTCCCGATACTGACCCGCCCAGACATCGAACCGTTCCGGCTTCAGGAAATGCTCGCGCAGCCGGTCGTTGGTGGCACCCGCGTCGGATGAAAATGTACCGAGCTCGCGCCAGAAGATCGGGTAGTCGACGCGGCTTCCGACCAGGAGCGACTTCAGGTCCTGCAGCAAATCTTCATCCCCCGTCCGCTGTTGGGCCAGTCCAAACTTCTCCCGCATCAGGTCCCGATAGTGCCGATCGACCGTGGTCTGGTAGCCATCCATGGCCTCCTTCAGCGCGTCCTTGGGGGCCAAGGGCAACAGAGTTTGCGCCAGACAGCTGAGGTTCCAGAGCCCGATGTAGGGCTGTTGGTTGAACGCATACCGTCCGTTGTAGTCCGAATGATTACAAATGAAGCCGGGATCGTAATCGTCCATGAAGCCGTAGGGTCCGTAGTCCAGCGTGATGCCCAGGATCGACATGTTGTCCGTATTCAATACGCCATGCGCCCAGCCGACGGCTTGCCACTGCGCGATCAGCTTCGCGGTGCGCTCGACCACCTCGGCAAAGAAGCGGACATACTTATCGGCTGCCTGCACGAGATCGGGGAAATGCATCTCGATTGTGTAATCAGCGAGCCGCTGCAGATGTTCGTGCTGCTTGCGATAATAGAAAATCTCAAACGTCCCGAACCGGACATGCGACCGAGCCATCCTGACGATTGTCGCACCAGTCTCCACCTGCTCGCGGTAGACCTTGTCGTCACTCCCGATCAGACACAGCGCCCGCGTCGTGGGAATGCCGAGTCCGTGCATCGCTTCGGAACAGAGATATTCACGGATCGCCGAACGGAGCACGGATCGTCCGTCGCCATCGCGGGAAAACGGTGTCATGCCCGCCCCCTTCAAGTGCAGGTCCCACCGCTCGCCGCGCCCGTTTTTCACTTCTCCTAGCAGAATTGCCCGGCCATCGCCGAGTTGGGGCACATACACACCGAATTGATGGCCGGAATACAACATGGCCAGCGGTTCCATGCCCGGCACCAGGAGTCTGCCCCCGAACACGCCGGCGAATTCCGGACGTGTGATTTCACGGGGATCAAGGTCGAGCAGGGCAGCCGCACCAGGATTCGCACTGATGAGAAACGGGAGCGCGGAAAACGGCGTGGGATTCACCTTGGCATAAAAGGCTTCCGGCAAACGGGCATAGCTGTTGTCGAAGGGTAATGTTTCGAGGGTGCGGTATGGCGTCATGTGGCTCAAATCTGTTGGAGATTATCGAAAGTTAGCTTCGAGGTCCGCTTCCAATGTGAAGACGAACATGCGCTCTCCGACCGTTGTGGCGATGTCGGTAAACAAGGCCGTGATCCTGATCCCGATCAGATCCGTGACCTGTTCGCAGAGCCGCTCCCTGCCCTGGGCAATGAGGTTCTGGCGCAGCCGCTTGACCATATCGATGCCTTCGGACGTCTTGGCCAGCTGCCGCTCCGCGGGCGTCAGCACGCCCTTCAATCGCACCACGAGCATGCCCCGCACCATAAACGCCCGGACTTCGTAGGGCCCGCGTCCGAGAAATTCCTGCTCGAACTTGATGATGGCGGTTCGGACTGCGGCTTCTTTTTTACCCTTGCTGGGCACAGCTAATACGTTCCTTCTCGATGGTTGATGTTGAGTGGGTCGGGCCGATTATAGTCATGACCAGGGGTGGACTCCAACCCTTCTGCTTCCCGTTCGCAGCATGGCAGGGGGCGCGACGCACGTGCCCGGGTCCTTCAGATCAGTCACTGGCCATGTTCCTTCGACTTTTCGCTTGCATTTGCAAGGGTGGCGCGGATACATCTTACACAGTTTTCCGGTGGTGCCGTCGAGAGGCCGTGACTCATGCGCGACCCGGACCACATGTGTTGATGCAATGAGACAGGCAGTAGGGTCTTGCCGGTGTTTCCTTTCGGGAAAGGCCGGAGACAGTGCGGGCCAGTCGCTGGATCCTTGTCTCAAGGACCCTCGGCTGGCCTTTTTGTTTTCATGAGATGAAGGGAGTCGGCATGGCCTTCCTGGCGCTTGTCCCGCTGTTGCCGCTGTGGACGGCGTTCATCGTCATGACCGGTAAACGCGCCGATCAGGACCAGAATGCGAGGGCCGGACTGTTTCCCATCGTGGCTGCCTTTGTGGGAGCTCTCGTCACCCTCGTCCTTGTGCCCTCCGAGGGCGCCGTCACGGTCCGGCTGTACGATCCGGCCGCCATTGCCAATCTCGCCTTCCCCATCGGCTTCTACATCGATCGCCTCAGCGCGGTCATGATGGTCTTCATCTCGGGGGTGGCCACACTCATCTATCGCTATTCCATGGGCTACATGTATCAGGATCGCGGCTATCGCCGCCATCTCGGGATACTCGGCATCACCACCTCGGTGCTGCTCTGCATGGTCTCCAGCGCGAACCTGGTGATGCTGTTTCTCTTTTGGCAAATTCTCTCCTGGCTGTTGTTTCTTCTGGCGCACAACCATGCGCATGCCGCGACGCTCGCCGGCGCTTCCCATACCTTCACGCTCCTGCGGCTCAGCGATGTGGCCTTTCTCGGGGGCATCGTCCTGGCCTACCACCTCTACGGCACCTTTGAATTTCAAACCCTGTTCACCCGAGCCGCCGAGATCCCCGTCACCCTCTCCATCTGGCCGGTACTCGGATGGAAGATGAACGGCGTGACGGCCGTGACCTTGCTCATTTTCGTCGGGGCCATGGGCAAGTCGGCTCAGTTCCCGATCCATACCTGGCTTCCGGGATTTCTGTATGCGCCGACTCCGGTCACTGCGCTTCTGCATGCCGGCATCATCAATGCCGGGGGATTTCTGCTGAACCGTCTCGCTCCGCTCTACGGCCAGAGCTCCGGCACCCTGCATGTGGTGTTCATCATCGGCACGCTCACGGCCATCCTCGGCGCCACCATGATGCTGACCCAGAACGACATCAAAAAAACACTCGGGTTTTCTACCATCGGCCAGATGGGGTACATGGTCATGGAATGCGGCCTGGGCGCCTTTTCGCTCGCCGTCTTCCACCTCATCGCGCACGGGCTGTTCAAGGCTACGGTCTTCCTGAACTGCGGCAACGTGATTCACAAGGCACGGCAGGAACCGTCATTTCCACATGCCGGGCACGAAGTCGAAGAAAGCAGCTTCTCCAACCTGACCTGGTCCACTGGCTTTTTGACGACCCTCCTGTTGCCGCTGGTGATCCTCTTGGTCACGCATGGGTTTTTGAGAATTCCACTGCTCGAATCGCAAGGGACCGTGATCTTTCTCTTCTTCATCTGGGTCACGTCCTCGCAAGCCATTCTGTCACTGACGCGCATTCGCGCCGTCGAGTCCTGGAAGGTGTCTGCCGCCATGCTGCTGACGCTCGTTCTGGTCGTGTTTACGTACTTGTTTGCGGTAGAAAGCTTC
Organism: Nitrospira sp.; assembly: GCA_013696305.1. GTDB lineage: Bacteria > Nitrospirota > Nitrospiria > Nitrospirales > Nitrospiraceae > Nitrospira_A. Next base: position 4,712 of record JACCYV010000343.1, on the reverse strand, counting down.
ACCCATTTTCTATACCCGAATCCGGACGAGGTGGCCTCGTATTTTCGAGCGGCGGCTCTACCGGGACGGCTCTTCGACAGTCTGGTCGTCGGCACGACCTTGTTGATCATCCTGAGCTGGTTTTATCTGTATGCCCACGCCCACGGACGCACGGTCAGAGTTCCTGGATGGATCGAGGTCTTTTTGATCAGTTTGTACGTCATTTTTATGAACCGGCTCTACCTGGACCAGCTGTATCTCAAATTCAGCCGGATCGTGATGCTGGTCGCCCATCGCTTGGAGAAACGGTTGTCGTGAGGACGCAGGATCGAAACGCGCGCATCATCGACCGTCAATTAATGGCCGGAGGCCGTTCATGATACAGGCTTGGATGACACCCTGGCTGCTCATCGCCATTCCCGTGCTCGGCTCGGCTCTCAGCCTGCTCCTGCGGTCTTCGCTTCACCGGATGAAAACCTGGACCCTGTTGACCACGGTGGCGAGTCTCCTCGCCGCGATGGGACTGTTCTGGGGCCTGAATGAGTCGCTTTCGGGCATGCCGTTCTTATACTTGCTGCCGCTGGCGGCGTTCCTTTCCTTGCTCGGACAGCCGCTGCATCGGGATCACCGCGAGGCCTGGTTGACCACGTTGCTGTTGCTCGGGTTGGGCTTGGGAATCCTGACGAGTCAAGGGCCATCTCGCGATGGCTTGGTTTCCGTCCTTCTTAGCCTGCTCTGCGGCTTGATCTATCGTCATCAGACCGACAATAGGCCGGCTGACTGGCGAGGCATGGCCACGTATGGCCTGGGCCTCGCCGCGATGCTGCTGTCGCTGGTGCTCCCCGCACCGGCGTCCACCGTCGCGGTCCTGGTCACCTGTGCGACCCTGCTGCCGCTGCTTCCGTTGCACGGGGGATTCGTGGCCGCGATCACGGGATTGCCGGGCAATCTTCCCGGGTTCGTGGCCCTGCTGCTGCCGGTGCTCGGCTTTCACCGGCTCCTGCTACTGTTGCCGGATATGACTGACACGATGTTACGCACCGTGGCGATTTTGGCATTGGCGGGCGCCTGTTACGGTTCGCTCCGGGCATTGATTCAGTCGCGCCTGTTGCCCCGATTCGCCTATGCCGGCCTCGCCTTTTTTTGCCTGCTCTGGTGGTATGTGGCCGGCACAGGCGCGGCACCCGTGCAAGCCGTGGTCTATCTTAGCGCGGTGGGACTCGCGACCAGCGGTCTCCTGCTGGCTTGTTATGCGATTCGGGCCCGGTACGGCGATGTCGATGTCCGTTCACTGGGCGGATTGGTCTATCCCATGCCTCGTTTCAGCACCCTGCTGACGCTGCTGGCCCTGGCTGCCCTGGGCATGCCGCCCTTCGGCGTGTTTTCCGGCTTTGTCGGCATGCTGCTCAATCCCGCGTTCACCCCATCGTGGACGTTCGCCCTCATCATGGTCGTCTGGCTCAGCGCCTCCTGGTATTTCCTGGATGTCGTGCAACAGATCGTCTTTGGCAAACCCCGCCCGGATCGGCGCCATGAGGACCTGCGACGAACAGAGTTCGCCTCGCTGCTGATGATCCTGCTGCTCTTGTTGACCCTCGGCACCGCGCCGTCTCAATTGTTTCAGTTGAGCGCGACCATTCCACCGGCTTCTGTCGCCACGAAGGCCACGGCATGGATCCCTTGATCAGCAGGCACGACAGGCGGGACACCGAAGCGCGCCGCATGGAGCTCCGGGGCATGATCCGCCTCGCCAGCGAGGTGATCGCGCAATATTGGCCCATGCGCACGTTCGTCCACCACAATCCGCTGCATAGCCTGGAATATCTTCCGTTCACCGAAACCGTCCGTCGTGGCCGGCAATTTTTGGCCGGTCATGGCTATCTTCCCGGGGACGTGTACCGGCGCTACTTGAAGTCCGGAAGAATTCTCATCCGCCACATCGAAGATGCCGTAGCGCTGCTGGCACGCGACCAGGAAGTGGCCCTCGGCCCTTGTCGCATCACGCACCGCGAAGTGTTGCGGGCCTGCCTGTCCCATGGTCTCTGCGCACCGACTGACGAACCGCTCGACCGTCTGATGGAACGCGAGCCGAACGAGGAGGCGGTCGAAACGCTCGCGGAGCGCTTGGTCTCCCTGGCCTCACCGACCGTGCAGGAGCGAATGACCGCAGAGGTCCGTGAAGATGTGGCTGCATTGGGACGACAGCTCACCCTCAGCAACTGGTGCGACCGAACCCTGGGAACTCAGATCGTCGAACAGATCAACGGCGAATTGATCAAGTGGTGTGAGGCCTTTTTGGACGAGGGCCATGCCACCTGGCCGATGCCCGGCCGTGAAGAGGGGCTCTATACAGCCTGGAAACGGTTGGCCGGCAACGAATGGGGGATCTGCGGGATCGCGGAGAGTCGACGAAAAATTGAATCGCTGCCCCAACACCCGGAAGACACGGTCTTCGATTGCCTTGAAACTCTCGCCATTCCAGAAGAGTTCCGCCAGGATTATCTTTCGCTTCAGCTCGCGGCCCTGCCCGGTTGGGCGGGGTTCATTAAATGGCGCGCCGAAGAAAACGACTATGCGTGGCAACAGACGTTTCCCGTGGGGCTGGTGAAATTTCTCGCCGTTCGTCTGTGGTACGTCCGGGAACTGGTCCAGAAGGTATGCCACGAAGAGCTCGGTATCGAGGGAACCTATCGCGCGATCTCGGCCTACATGGAACAGCATCCTCATGCCTATTTCATGCGCAAGCAGCAAGTGGCCGGACGCCTGCCGGCCACCTATGCCGAACGGGTTGAACGGCTCCACGCCCGGAGCCGTGATGGGCGTGAGGGGGCGGGGGCCCTCTCGCAAGAGTGGACACAGCTGACCCATCAGTACCAAATAGAATTCGGACCGCGCCGCGAGCGGGCTGCACAGCGGGTCATGGCCCGACGTCTCCTCACCCTCGCTCATGCGCTCGAGATCGTGCCGACCGTGCTCATGGTGAATGCCCCGGCAGACCTCCGCGTGCTTCTGGATTGGATGGATGCCTTCCCGGAATCAGAGCATGGCCCCGTGTGGCTTAAGGCCTTTGAAGCCGGATACCAGGATCACCTCTTTGGCATGTTGCAGCGCGGATCGATCAAACCTCAGCCGGCCATCCCCGAAAACCAACCACCTGTCCGCCCCCATTCACAATCGGTCTTTTGCATCGACGTGCGGTCCGAGCCGTTCCGTCGACACCTGGAATCGACCGGCGCGAACGACACGTACGGATTCGCAGGGTTCTTTGCCGTCTTCATTCGATATCGGGCCTGGGGCAAGGAACATGAGACGGAGCAGTTTCCGGTGATCATGCGGGCGAAGAACGAAGTGCGCGAGATCCCCCGCAGCTACCTGGATCATTTCGTGTCCAAGCACCAGTCACGAGCCAAGCTGGTTCATGCCGGGCATACGCTGCTGCACGATCTCAAGGAAAATGTCGTCACGCCCTACGTCATGGTGGAATCGCTGGGATGGTTTTATGCCTTGCCGATCGTGGGGAAAACGATCTTTCCGGCGTTCTACAACCGCCTGACCGGCTGGGTGCGGCGTCTGTTCGTGCCGCCGATCTCAACCAGTCTTACGGTAGACAAACTGGCCCCGGCCGAGACCGAAGAGATGATGGTGTCCGAGCAACGCGCGCTGATTTGGAAGGCGCTACGCGACCGGCTCGGCCTCCATGGATCACGGGTTGACCCTGAGTTCGTCGAGGCGTTACGTCGGCGGGCCCTGGATGAGGACGCGCCGGTCGAGCCCTTCATGAGCGACGCGGCCACATCCGCCGGGGTGTCGGCGGCACAGCTCACGGCGTTTCTCGACGAACTCCGGGGGCACTACCGGATCAATCGTCGCGCCGCCTCGCGCCAGAAAGAGCGCATCACGCGGACCGGGTTCACGGTCGAGGAGCAGGTCATCACCGTGGAAACCGCGTTGCGCATGATGGGCTTGGTCCGAAACTTCGCGCGGCTTGTGCTCTTGTGCGCGCACGGCAGCACCACCGAAAACAACCCGTTCGAATCGGCCCTCGACTGCGGCGCCTGCGGAGGGAACGAGGGGAAACCCAATGCGCGCGTGCTGGCGTCGATGGCAAATCGACCCCCTGTCCGGGAGCGACTGGCCAAACGCGGCATCGAGATTCCGTCGGATACGCACTTCCTCGCCGGCCAGGTCGATACCACGACGGATGAGGTGCAACTCTTCGACCTCGAGGACGTGCCGTCGACTCACCGCAAGGACGTGGCCAGACTGTTCGATGATTTGCGGGAAGCCACCCAACTCACCAGCCAGGAACGCTGCACGCGCTTTCCCGATGTCGACACCGTCCTGCCATTGGATCAGGCAACGGCGCATGTGGCCCGACGCAGCGCTGATTGGAGTCAAGTACGACCTGAATGGGGCCTTTCCAGTAATACCGCCTTCATCATCGGCCGACGAGAGCTGACCAAAGGGCTCAATCTGGGCGGACGCGTCTTTCTTCACTCCTATGACTATCGGGAAGACCCGACGGGCCGGTGGCTGGAAGTGCTGTTAACGGCGCCGCAAGTGGTGGCACAGTGGATCAACATGGAACATTATTTTTCCGCCGTGGACAATGACGTCTATGGCAGCGGGAGCAAGATTTATCACAACGTCGTCGGTCGCGTCGGGATCATGTCCGGTCCATATAGCGATCTCAGGCTCGGCCTGGCCTGGCAGACCGTCATGAACGACGATCT
>JACCYV010000218.1 GCA_013696305.1 Nitrospira sp. | reverse complement strand
GCCTACACCGCGCTGGCCGGCGCGGAAACAGCAACGATACGTTCGTCCATGATGATCGCCGTCGGCCTTTGGACAGTATGGCTCGGTGCGCCGCACTACCTCCTCCCCGCCCTCGCGGCGGCCGCCGCCGTGACGCTTCTGGTTCACCCACCAGCGCTGTATGACATTTCCTTTCAACTATCCTACGTTTCGGTCTGGGTATTAGCCTTATGGATTAAACGGGAGTCTCTCGAGACCGAGCTGCCGGAACCGCAGAAATCTCCCATCGTCCAGAGCGTCTATTGGCTGCGCGAATCCGTTCGCCTCACGGCTTTGGTCACGCTGGCAACCATGCCCTTGGTCGCGTGTTATTTCAATCAAGTGTCGTGGGTGGGACTCTTCGCCAACCTTCTCGTCGTGCCTTTCGTTGGATTCATTGTATTGCCCATCAGCCTATTGTCGGCCGTCTGGGTGATCGCGACACACAGTAGTTCACTGCCGGGGGCCGACGTCATTGACGCGTTTGGCCGGGGGCTGATTTCTGCGACTCATGGGCTGGCCGGCATGCCAGGTGCCGAATGGTTTGTGGCCGCTCCGACTCTTCCTCTGATGGGGCTCTTCTATCTTCTGGGGTGGGGGTTGCTGACCGGCAGACCGGCTGACGCCGCTCCGCTGCTGAGGGGCGCTATGGTGATGGGATTGGTATGCATCGTGATCTGGTGGTTGTGGTCTCCGCGTCCGTTCAGCAGAGAGGGACAGGTACGCGTGACCTTTCTCGATGTTGGGCAGGGAGATAGCACCGTGATCGAACTGCCCGCAGGTGAAGTGATACTCATCGATGGCGGCGCAACGTATGAGCGGTTTGATATGGGGCGAAGTGTGGTGGCTCCTTTTCTCTGGAATCGAGGGATTCGGAGGATCGATCATGTCATCGGGACACACCCGCAACTGGACCATGTCGGAGGACTGGCCTGGATCCTGACGCATATGCAGGTCGCAAATTTCTGGACTAACGGCGTAATACGAAACGAAGGCTTCTGGCGCAAGATCGAAAAAGCTCTTGCGCAACAACACCTCCCAGCGACGGTGGCGACGGAAGGACAACTGATTTCAACCGGAGCGGACTGTCACATGGCGGTATTGAGCCCGCGTCCGCACCGGGAATCTTCGCCCGAAGCAACAAGCGAATCACTCAACAATTTGTCGGTTGTCACCGAGCTCAAGTGCGGCGATCGACACATGCTATTCACGGGAGACATTGAACGGGAGGCCCTGGCCCGTTTGACTCGATCAGGGGTGTTTGGCCATGTGACGCTGCTGAAGGTGCCGCATCATGGGGCACGGAGTTCGTTGGAGCACAACTGGCTCAACACAATCCGGCCGGAGATCGCCGTCGTATCAGCCGGTCGCCGCAATCCTTACGGTCACCCGGTCGATGAGGTGGTGGCGGCGTACCGGTCGGTAGCGGCACAGGTATGGAGAACGGATCAAGACGGGGCGATCTGGGTTGATCTTGACCTGCAACAGCAACGTCTTTCTGTTCACAGCACACGTGAAATGGACGCTTCAACCGGCGGTCTCGCCACCGGTTCTGTGGTCCATCGAATCGGATAATATTCGCCGATTGTGGCGCCGATGGAATTGGATGTAGCTCTAGGATATGGGTCGCGACTGGACAGCCCCCTGTTCGTGAAGCGACAAGGTCTCAAATTTGTCTTTGCCTGCCAAAGAACCAATGCAAAAGTCAGTCATATTGTGAGGCAGTCGCAGAATAAGGGTAAGCATGGCACATGCAGGCATTCTTCACAGTCCGAGAACCTTGTCCACCGACGAGTCGCGCCATGTCTCAACTCATCCACATCGTGATCCAGCGACCGGAAGAATTGAAGGCCCAGATCGATGGCCTGAGGCAAGAAGGTCATCGAGCAGCGGCGAGGTCTCAAGAACGGAGGCTGATGCATCGACGTCAGCCTTCGCTATAGGTGACCCGTCCCACGCGATCCTGCTCTTGACCCACGCCGGCCCCGTGGTCATGATGGACACGATTTTCAAGGCGTCCAGGAGATGCCGAGAGTCTCATTCACATTCCCCATAGGGAGAACGTACTCATGGTACCCACCGTCGAGTGGAAAGACGGAGTGGTTCGTCTGCTGGATCAAAGCCGGCTTCCGACCCATGTCGAGTTTTTAGACTGCCGTGATTATCGGACGGTGGCGCAGGCGATCCGGGAATTGAAGGTCCGTGGAGCTCCAGCCATTGGGGTCACGGCGGCCATGGGCGTGGCCTTGGGCGCCTGCTCGATTGAAACGACAAACTATGAGGAGTTTGCGAAAGCGGTCGCGTCAATCTGTGACCATTTGGCCGGATCCCGGCCGACGGCAGTGAATCTGTTTTGGGCCATTGGCAGGATGAAACAGAAATTTGAGGCACTTCGTGGGCGGTCCGTGACGGTCATTCAAGAGGAACTGGTCAAAGAATCTCAAACGATCCTCGATGAAGATGTCGCACTCTGCAAGGCTATGGGCCAGCACGGGTCGGCATTGATCCAAAGCGGGCAGACCATTCTGACACACTGCAATGCGGGCGCGCTGGCCACGGCCGGGTATGGGACGGCCCTCGGGGTGGTTCGGGCGGCGTGGGAGCAGGGGAAACAGATTCGTGTCATTGCCGGCGAGACCAGGCCGGTGTTACAGGGCGCGCGCCTGACGGCATGGGAACTGATGCAGGACAAAATCCCTGTGACCCTGATTACAGACAATATGGCCGGTGCATTGATGCGCCAAGGCAAGGTTCACCTCTGTGTCGTAGGCGCGGATCGTATCGCCGCGAACGGCGACGTCGCGAATAAAATCGGCACCTATTCGGTAGCCGTCCTCGCGCGAGCGCACAGCATTCCCTTCTATGTGGCTGCGCCCTACTCCACCATTGATCTCGAAACCAAGTCGGGCGCGGACATACCCATTGAGCAGCGCGATCCGATCGAAATCACCGCCATCCACGGCAGTCACCCGGTCGCACCCGAAGGCGTCGAGGTATTCAATCCTGCCTTCGACACCACCCCCGCCGATCTTATCACCGGCATCATCACGGAACGTGGAGTCTTCAAGCCGGAAGAACTGGCCGCACAGTTTAAGTCATAACGGGACTTGTTCCCTGTCGTGAACGGGTTTTCCCTCGTAAGGCGAAGCCCAAGATCAAGGCAATCGAGTGGTCTCACACCATTTGGGCCTGATGTTGCAGCATAGGCCTGTGCTCTGAGTCTGCAGGGCCGGCGCCGACTGCGACCTGATCCTCTCGCCGGAGATCTCGTCACCCAGCCGTGCCTTCTCCTAACGAGAGTCCTTTACCTTGCCAGTCCTTCAGCCGGTTCTTTATAATGCCGCAAGAGTTTTTTTGACGACCGTAGTCATGACATTTTCTAGCTGAAGGAGCCCGACGACCCATGAGTGAACGTACCCTCGCGATCATCAAGCCCGACGCCGTGAAGAAGAACGCTATCGGCGACATTATCAATCGATACGAGAAAGCGGGTTTGAAGCCGGTCGCCATGCGATTGATGCAACTCTCCAAACCCACGGCTCAAGGGTTCTATGCTGTGCATAAAGCCAGGCCCTTCTTCGACAGCCTGTGTACCTTCATGTCGTCTGGGCCCTGTGTGTTGCTGGTACTGCAGGGAGACAATGCGATTAAGATCAACCGTGAGATCATGGGAGCGACTGATCCAGCCAAGGCCGAAAACGGCACGATCCGTGCCGCCCATGGCGCAAACATCGAGTTCAATGCGGTGCACGGTTCCGATGCGCCGGATACGGCCAAGTTCGAGATTGCATATTTCTTTCCCGACATGGAGTTGGTCGGGTAGGCGCGCATTGAGCGCGGACGGTCTTCACACGATCGGTGCTCGACGGTTTCAGCCAGACCGTCGATTCGGCGTGTCTCCACTGTTCCTGACGGTGGTCACTCTGCTCTTTGCGGCATGCACCGTCATGCCGTCTGTTCCCGTGGCGCAGTCGATCGGGGATCCGGGGATCGAAGCTGAAACACGCCTCTGGTACCAAGCCTCCACCGCCTTTTCCGATGGACATTATTCCGCCGCGATCCATCTCTACGAACGATATCTCACCACGTATCCCAAGTCGCGCCGTGCGACAGAAGCCCATTGGGATTTGGGGCAGGCGTATGAACAGATGGGCGAGGTCACGTCGGCAGTCAAAGAATACCGCACGCTGGCCGGTCCCGAGGGGGCGCCGCCCGCCACACTCAGCTCCTACGCCGAGCGGGCATTGCACCGCATCGAAGCGTTACGCAATCAGCCGGCCTTGCCGGCCGGTGCCCGGTCCGGCCACACGGCCTTATATGTTTCTTTCAACAACCTGCCGCCGTTGTCCCAGGTCGAATCCTGGGCGCGACACTTGAACGAACAGGGCATCAGCGCCATTCTGTTGGACGCCAGCCCAGAGTCGTCCTTTACCAGAACCCCGGCTCCCGTTGGAGGTGCCGCAGCAGACCCATCGTCGGGCATCCCGACAGGGGCCTTGTTTGCCTCATCACGAGGGCCTGTTCTCGCTGATTGGTATAGCGTGATCGTGCCGCAAGCCCATGAACTGGGCATTTCTGTCTACGCCGTCCTCGACATGTTTCATGCGCCCCTGTCTGATCTGCCCCCAAACTCTCGCATGCTCCTCTACGATCCGACCAGGCGCAGGGTTCATTCCTGGACGCAGTTGGACCTGCTGTCCCAGGCCGTTCAACCGTTGGTGGCACAATTGTTGATGGATCTCGCGCGGAGTGGGATCGATGGAATGGTCTTTCGCGCGCGAGCCGAGAACAGTTTCGCGTACGAAGTGAGCGACAACGTCCTGCGTCAATTCGAAACGCAGTTCCATCAACCCTCGTCCGAGGTCGCACAGGCTCTGCGCGATCGAACGCTCCTTCGCCCGGATGCGACAACCCCGGTTTCGAATAAGACACTCTGGCGGTGGGTGGGATGGAAGGCGCGTCACGAACTTGAGATATTGGCCCTCTTTAAGAAGCACCTGCAGAAGGCGGTGCCGCGTCTGCGTCTGGTGCTCGAAGTCCATCCGGAAGCATTGTCGAATCCGACGTCCGCCCTGGTGAACTACGGTGAAGATGCCGCTGAGGCGCGACGCCGTGGATTTGATCTCCTGTTGGGCGGTCCATCCCGTGAGACCTCGGATGTCCGTTCGTTCGCAGGTTCGTTCAAAGGATGGAGCCGCGATGTCGTACAATCGGCGAAAGGCGAACCGCAGACGCTCCCGCAAGGCTGGGTCCTGCTTCACACGCCGGATGAGTATGGGGCCGGCATGTTCACCGGGCTCGCACAGCAGGCGGATGAACTACGCACACCGGATATTCGTCACCTGGTGTTCGTGCCTGACTCGCAGGGGGCGATTCCTTGACAAAGTCGCCGGCACCTTTTACGATCCGACCGCATCGTCATTCTAATGGGTCTTTCTTATCACCTAGATCGCCCGCACGCATTTCCGTCAAGGCCGTGAACCTGCCGATGTCCCGGGTGTCCTGCGTCCGGTACGCTGAGCACGGGTGTCCGCGACTGATCTAAAAGGAGTGTCATGATACCGTCCAATCTCCGTTACCACGAAGAACACGAATGGGTCCGCGTCGATGGCGCGCAGGCGACGATCGGCATCAGTCATTTCGCCCAGGATGCTTTGGGCGACATCGTTTTCATCGACCTCCCGAAGGTCGGCGCCAACGTCACGGCCGGCCAGCACATCGGCGAGGTCGAATCGACCAAGACCACCTCCACCATCTATACCCCTGTCAGCGGTACTATCGCGAAGATCAACGTTGATCTCAAGGATCATCCCGAGGTCGTCAATGCCGATCCCTATGACAAAGGCTGGATGGCTGTGATCGATCTCACTGCTCCCGCTGAAGTAGAGCAGCTGATGACGTCCGCCCAGTACCAGGAGTTTCTGAGCACACAGAAACATTGAACCATTGCCTCAGGCTGCACTTGAGCAGTGATCCATTCGACAATGATTCACTGAATCTATGAGCTCCCCACAACACCTCGCAATTCTTGGCGCAGGTCCCGGCGGGTATGTGGCGGCGATTCGAGCCGCCCAGCTGGGTGCGCGAGTCACCGTCATTGAAAATCAGGCGCTCGGCGGCGTCTGCCTGAATTGGGGCTGCATTCCGAGCAAGGCGCTGCTGTCGGTCGTGGAACTTGGCGATAAAACCAAGAAGGCTCAGGATGTTGGTATCCAGCTCGGTGGCCCCATCACCTACGATGCCGCGGTCATGGTCGCCCGGAAAAACAAAGTGGTGTCCAACTTGGTCAAGGGCATCGCCACTCTGTTCAAAACCTGGAACATTGAGCATGTGGAAGGCACGGGTGAGCTGCTCGATGCCCACACCATTCGCATCACCAAGAGAGACGGCTCCGACACTCAGGTTGCGGCCGATGGCGTGATCATCGCGACCGGTTCTTCCTGGCCGAACCTTCCTCTTTTTCCCATCGATGGAACTCAGATCATCACCAGCAAGGAGGCGCTGGACCTCCAGCGAATTCCGGCAAGCCTCCTTATTGTCGGCGGAGGTGTGGAGGGTTGTGAGTTCGCGTCACTCTATAGCGGACTCGGCACGCAGGTGACCATCGTCGAACTGCTGCCGCGCCTGCTGCCCCTGGAGGATGAAGAGATCAGCCAGATGATGGAGCGCGAACTGAAAAAGCGAGACGTGGATATCCGCACGGGCGTGACGGTTGACCACATCATCCGGGGGCCTGATGCGGTCACGGCCCATCTACGCGACGGCTTGTCGCTCAATGTGGAGCAGGTGTTGGTGTCCGTGGGACGTGGGTTCAATTCGCGTGGAATCGGTCTGGAAAAGGTGGGTGTGGGCGTCGGTTCCCGCGGCGAAATTCGGGTGGATGATCGAATGCAAACGAATGTGCCCGGTGTGTACGGCATCGGCGATGTGGTCGGTAAGGCCATGCTGGCGCATGTCGCGTCGGCGCAAGGGAAAGTCGCGGCCGAAAACTTTCTCGGGCATCCTCGCACGATCAATTACGACGTCATCCCGACCGGCATCTTCACATTACCCGAGATCGGACGGGTCGGGCTCACGGAACAACAAGCCCGTGAGCGCTGTCTTGCAGCGGGGAAAGATCCGCGACAAGCGCTCAAGATCGGGCGTTTTCGCTACGGCGGATTAGGCAAAGCCCAGGCGACAGGGGATAGTCAAGGGTTGGTCAAAGTGATCGCCGAGGCGGCTACCGATCGGATTTTAGGCACGCATATTCTGGGGGCTCATGCGACCGATCTCATCCATGAAGCGGCGCTGGCGATGCATCTGGGCGCCCCCGTCTCACGCGTGACAGATATGATTCACGCGCATCCGACATTCGCCGAAGGTCTCATGGAAGCCATGGAAGATGTTCATGGACGCGCCATCCACCTCGCACGGAAGACGTCATAGCATGATGCGTTCGCTGCTCATCAAGCTCGCGATGCTGGCGGTTACCTTTGGATCCTTGATATGGATCGGCTCGGTCACGCCTATACGGCAGGTGACGCCGGATCACATTCAGCCGGCGGTTGCCGCTCCGGTTTCCACCGCGTCGCGACCACATGTGAATGTCCCGTCAACGACAAATTTTCCGGCTGACGCCATGCCTGAGATGTCAGGCCATGACGCAGCTCCGCCGGTAGGCGAGGCCGCGCCTCCGGCACCGTCCGGCCGTTCGCATGCCGCGAATCCTGACCCGTCGCGTCGGGTCGATTTGAATCGTGCCACCGCCTCCGATCTGGAAGGCTTGCCCGGCATCGGACCCAAGCTGGCGAAGCGGGTGATCGACCACCGCGCCACGAAGGGGCCTTTCACAAAGGTTGAAGACCTTCGCCAGGTGAAGGGCATCGGCCGCAAGAAGTTCGACCGTCTCCGGCCACACGTGCTCGTGACCAATACCAGATCGCCCTCTCGGCATAAAGGAACCCCGTGACGCCCTTGTCGCAGCAGCTTGAGCTTATCCTTCGAGGGATTGTTGAAGTTATCCAGCCTGCCGAGCTGGAATCAAAGCTGGCCCGTTCGATGAAGGAACGGCGCCCACTCCGCATTAAGGCGGGATTTGATCCCACGGCACCCGACCTTCACCTCGGCCATACGGTCCTCATTCACAAGCTCAAGCACTTTCAGGACCTCGGGCATCAGGTCATCTTTCTCATCGGCGACTTTACCGGCATGATCGGCGACCCCACCGGACAATCTGAAACACGTGTCGCACTCTCGAAAGAAAAGGTGGTAGAGAACGCCAAAACTTACGAGCGTCAGATTTTCAAAATACTGGATCCTTTGAAAACGCAGGTGGAATTCAACAGCCGCTGGATGAGCGCGATGACGGCGGACCGGCTAATCGAGTTGAGCGCTCACTATAATGTGGCCCGCATGCTGGAACGCGAAGATTTTCACAAGCGCTACACGGACCAGAAGCCGATCAGCATTCACGAGTTCATGTATCCCTTGATTCAGGGCTATGATTCCGTCGCGCTCAAGGCTGACGTCGAGCTGGGCGGGACGGACCAGAAGTTCAATCTCCTGATGGGCCGGGATCTACAGCGGGATTACGGGCAGGAAGCGCAGGTGGTCATCACCATGCCGCTCCTGGAGGGTACCGACGGTGTCCGTAAGATGAGCAAGAGCCTCGGCAATTATATTGCGCTTGAAGACAGGCCGGCCGACATCTTCGGCAAACTCATGTCCATCAGCGACGCGCTCATGCTTCGCTATTATGAATTACTGACGACCGAGGATCTGGCGCGCGTAAAGACTGCCCATCCGATGGATGCCAAACAGTCGCTGGCTGAACAGATTGTGGTGCGTTACCACGGGGTCGATGCCGGACGTGAGGCCAGGGGGGTGTTTCAGCACAAGTTTCAGGCGCGGGAATTCCCCGAGCAACCCGATGCTCATGTGGCCCTCACTCGGTCCGATGTAAAGGATGCAGCCGCTCCAGCGATCGGCCTGGTCGATTTGATTGCGAAAACCGGCTTAGTACCGAGCAAGAGTGAAGCCCGGAGATTGATCGTACAGGGTGCAGTGGAAATCGATGAGCAGAAATTGACCGATGCAAACGTCAGCATCACATTGACAAACGGCAAGCCGTTGCATTTGCGTGTCGGCCGTCGTAAATTTGCCATTGCGGAATACAAAGCATAGCCGGGTTCATGCTGAGTGCCTTGACTTAGCACCGGCGCCGGCGTAGGATTCGACGCCTCTGTACTGAGGGGCGGGCGTAGCTCAGTGGTAGAGTCCTTGCTTCCCAAGCAAGTTGTCGTGGGTTCAAATCCCACCGCCCGCTCCAACATTTCAACCCCACTTCTCTGCGGTTCTCCTCTGAGCCCCTGTGCTTCTTTCCGGTTTTCGTCACGGTTCCATTGGAAATTGCTTTGGTTTCAGGCTCGGCTTGCTCCAAAGAAGGGTGCTCCTGCTCTTCCGTTTGATTTTTGGGCTATTATTGTCCCCCTTTTATCCGCCAGCCCGAGCCGTATGGATTTCCTGGCTGTCTAAATGGTATGGATTCTCGACCGAGAATGGAATCGTTCTGATAAGCGGCTGAGTAAGGGACCCCATATCGTCCAAATGAATTGGTAATCGAGTCAGACCGGTACGGATTCGTGCTCAGTCTCCCGAGTACTACCCCGGCCATCGAACAACCTCGGTGGATCGGTACCGAAGGGGTTCGCGGCTGATTGATTACTGAACGGATTGCTGGCAGAGCTCAACGGATTGCTAAGCCCGTTCGGAGCAAACGGATCACCGCCCTCGTAGGGATGATTCAAGGATTTGGATGTGTGGGTTGGCGCTGAGATCGATGAGTATTGAGCCTGCACGCCATTAGGAATAACCAGTACTTAGGCAAGCAGAGCCGCCACAGACTGCCTTGCTTACGCCCGAGGGCGTCTGGCAATGCTTAATCTCATCGACTATCAAATCCCAGCGGGTGGTTTGCGGGGAGAGTAATGCCGTAGGGGCCAAGGCTGCTGCCGGGTACGTTCGGGCTCCTAATGTCTGGGGCACGCAATGGGAATGAGTTGGCGCGGTCGTAGACCGCTGGCGGTGCGGGTAACGGGGACACATTGGACCAGGAATACGGGCTGGTCGGCGCAGCCCTCCCAACTCCAGAATTCCCCTGACGACTGAAACTCCACGGTCCGCCAGGACTGAATGGATTACCTAAAGCATTGTTGTTATTCGGGTTCGGGCTGAGATCACCCACGTTTTGGGCATGGGAACTTAAAGGAATGACGAAAAGGATACACAGCAATACCAGCCGCATAATCCTCCGCTATGCCGCTTAATGCACCTGAAGCCGTGCCATCCTTCGTAGCCCTAATGCAGACTTACATGCCCTCGGGCATTGGCACCGCTGGAGCCGGCGGCGCTGTGATGTCAGGTGTCGTCTTGTCAGCCCCCTCAGCTTCGATCCCACGCCGGAGAATCGGGCGGTTCGTGCCGGAGAACGCCCCTGTGGATGGCCCACCTACCATGGAGGCGTTACACCTATTGAAGGCATTTCCGCAGTTCACATCACAGGTTCTGATCGCGTCCGACGAGGAACCGATGGGGAGATGCGTGCCGTTTCTGCAGCCGTTCACGCATTCAACATTCGCATGTTCACACGCCTTTGTCTTTTTTTCTGCGGCAGTGAGGGGGCGGGACTGTTCAGCAAACACGTTCGTCTGAGAATCCCAGCCAAAGGTAAAGATCAGTAGGGCAGTGACTGGAACAATTAACCTGACGGTTTTCATGTTGGACCTCCTAGAGATGAATGAATTGCGTCGCGATGCGCAGGCGGCCCCGAGACGAAGAGGGATCAAGGAGAAACTGGTTAAAAATTGAAACAACATGCCGGGTGCTGCACTTGCCATGCACCGAGCAGGCCTGCAACCATGGGCGGTGGCATCAGGCCTTCGGCTACCGAAGTCCGGTCCAATATCGTGCGCAACAGTCAACCCAATTGGCTGATTCCAGGGGATGATTACAGTCTCTGCATGAGGGTGTCCCATACATAATGATGAATGGGAG
>JACCYV010000210.1 GCA_013696305.1 Nitrospira sp. | reverse complement strand
TTTATACACTTCGCTGTAATCGTCCGTATACCTGGGATCGGCCTCCGGAGGGGGAGGACTGAGCATCAACCAGGCCGTGGTCGCAAAGCTAGGGGCCTTCCCGTCCCCGACTCCGAGATAGCCTTGTGTCCGGTTGCAGGGATCGACACGATGGCGGAGACGACCGGGGGATGAGATGTAGTCATCGTCCTTCGGTACGACATTCGCATCGTTTGCCCGGGTCGCGAGTACCGCGAGCGCCACACGTCGACCAAAGCAGAACGCCGCATCCTCCGTGCCGTTCTTGCCGCTGATCCCGGCGAGTTTCTCCTCGATCCTTATCCGCATGCCGGAGTAGAGGGTGCAGAGCGTTGTAGCCGCCGCGCCACTCACGGCGGCGCTCCGCGTAATGAGAGGGGTTGGTGGAAGCGGAGGCGGAGGCGGAGCTATTGGAGCCAGCAGATACAGATTTTTGGGCCCCGGGGGTAGGTTCGGGATGGCAGCGACACCGGCTATTCCGAAGAAGGCGTCGTGCATCGCTAAGTGGACGATGGCGAGCGCACGAGCGCTCCGCGTTGGCCCTTTCTGATGTTCGGCCTCCATGGCGCCGGTGTGGTCCAGCCGATTGGCTTCCAAAGCAACTTCATTCCAGAACAGTATCGGATCTTCCATGATGAATCTCCTCTCCGTGTTGTGAGTGGGAAGAGGAACGGTATCGTGAAGCTTTACGAGCTGGTTGGTGATGCTGCTTCCGATCGTGCCGTTCAACTGGTGCAGGCAGGTTGCATCGACTATGCCGCGCATTCATGGAAAGGAGTGGGTGATGAAGTAGGCATTTTTAGTCGCTAAGAAAATACACATAATAGAAGAAATCAAAAAGGAGAGAAGATGGTGCAACCGATTGGATACATCTTCGTATCCGATGCGATACAAATCAGAGCCAAAGAAAAATACGAGAGGAATGAGTGCCCTCTCGCTACTGTAAGAGAACTTAGTTGTGTTTATCAGCGCTCAGCGATCGCGTCCGTCGGTGACCGTCGATTCTCACCTGGGAGGACCTGTGATGGGAATGTCGGGGATCTCGGGTGTGTGAATCGAGACGGCTCATGTTGTGAAGGCAACGGCGTACATGGGTGTGGAACGGATCGGTTGGTTATACATGAGGCCATGCAGTACACTCGACCAAAGGAGACGGCTTAGACGTCGCATTGTTCCATCCTGGTGACCCATTCCATGTTCCACGTCATTCTCTTTCAGCCTGAAATTCCACCCAATACCGGCAACATCATCCGTCTATGCGCCAATACCGGCGTGAGCCTGCATCTCGTGAAGCCGTTGGGTTTTACGCTGGAAGACAAGCAATTGCTGCGGGCGGGGCTGGACTATCACGAATTCGCGCCGATCACGGTCCACCCCAGTTGGAAAGAGTGTGTGGAACGTGTGAAGTGTCGCCGTCTGTTTGCCGTGTCCACGAAAGGCATGCAACGCTATGACCTGGTCGACTACGCCGAAGGCGACGCGTTTGTGTTCGGTCCGGAAAGCCGGGGATTGCCGGCTGACATCCTGGGCGCGGTCTCCGAGTCGCAACGCATTCGTGTGCCGATGGTTCCCGGAAGCCGTAGCCTCAATCTCTCCAATACGGTGGCCGTGGTTATTTACGAAGCCTGGCGGCAGGCTGGATTTGGAATTGCGACAGGCTCGCGGGCTTCTTGATGAGCCCGCACAAGAAGAATCCTGGACACCTGTGCCTGGCTTGCTCTGTTCGAGAACAGTCTGTTAGGCTCATTTCTTTGCTGCCAAGAAGCCCAATCACCTGTACGGAGGAACCCTACCATGGGAGAAGTCGAAACAGCCCCCGAAGTTGCCGCCAAGGTCATCGAAGATCTCACGGCGTTGGAAGTGGACCCGGCCAAAGGGGAGCGTCTCTATAAGGCCGCGCTGGTACAGTCCCAATCGGGCACCACCTACCGTATGTTGGCGAAGGTCGCCCAGACCGGCAAGGTCGATCTCGTCCACTACGGGTGTGACCTCGATGTGGACGGAAAACCAACCACGAAGTGGAAAATCAGGCGCATTCTTGAGCAAGCTCCCGAACGATTCGACAAAGAGCTTGAGGCGATCAAGAAAGGAATTGCGGACGATGGCGAGGTCGTGCAGGGCGCATGGGTGCATGATCTGACCGGCATACCGGACGTGACGGCTCAGGGCACGAGTTTGGACGAGTGGTCCCGGAACACGATCGCAGAGGTTCGGAAGAAACCGAGCTAGCCCACGATGTGCCGTCGTGGCTAAGCCGGGGCGTCACTCAAAGCTCATGGCCGGGGAGCCTGGTGACAATGGAAACGAGTCTGTTGAAGCCGGCGGCGAGACCGTGATAACGACCGTCAATCGACATTGTGCCTCCCGCAGCGACCGCTCGACATCCTCGGGGGTCTCCCCTCGCGCCAGGAGAAAGCCGAGGTAGCGCGTTCCTTCCGGGAGCGGCACCAGTTCATCTCCCGGCT
>JACCYV010000166.1 GCA_013696305.1 Nitrospira sp. | reverse complement strand
TCGGGATGCTATTCCTGCCGCCCGAGGCCGATGCCAGGAAACAGTGTGAGACGGTCTTTAATCGCGTGATCAAGGCGGAAGGCGCCAAGCTATTGGGCTGGCGCGACGTGCCGGTCAAGAGCGACAGTATCGGCCCTCTCGCGCGCACCACCGAACCCTTCATGCGGCAGGTGTTCATCGCGCGAGGGATCTTTACGGATGAAGAATTCGAGCGCCGCTTGTACGTCATCCGAAAGTGTGTCGAGCGGGCGATCCGCGAGTCGGCCATCGAAGGGCGGGAGTATTTTTATATCTCCAGCCTCTCCAGCAACACCATCGTCTATAAAGGGCTGCTGCTGCCTCACCAAATTTCGCAGTACTATCAAGACCTCACCGATAGCAGCCTGACGAGCGCGCTCGCTCTGGTGCATGCGCGATTCAGCACCAACACGTTTCCCACGTGGCCGTTGGCCCATCCCTATCGCTACATTTGCCACAACGGCGAAATCAACACGCTGAAGGGCAACGTCAATTGGATGCGCGCACGGCAAGGGCGGCTGAACACCGAGCTGTTCGGCGAGGACATGCAGAAACTGTTTCCCATTGTGTACGAAAATCAAAGCGACTCGGCCTGCCTGGACAATGCGCTCGAATTCCTGGTGCTCGGCGGCCGATCGTTGCCGCACGCCATGATGATGTTGATTCCAGAGCCCTGGGTGGCCAATCCGCAGATGGATCTGGATCGTCGCGGATTCTACGAGTACCACGCGGCGATGCAAGAGCCCTGGGACGGACCGGCGGCCGTGTGTTTCACGGACGGCAAGTTGATCGGCGCGACTCTGGATCGGAACGGACTCCGTCCCTGCCGTTATCAGGTGACGACCGACGGCCTCGTCGTGCTGGCCTCTGAGGCGGGGGTGCTGCCGATGGACACGCAGCGGATTCGTCAGAAGGGCCGGTTAATGCCGGGCCGCATGTTCCTGGTGGATACCGAACAGGGCCGCATCATCGACGATGAGGAAGTCAAAGCGGATATCGTCCAGCGCAAGCCCTACCGCTCCTGGGTGGCGCAGTACCGGATTTCGCTCGATGAGTTGCCGGATCCGATCAATGTACCGCAGCCTGATCATCCCACGATCCGGCAGCGCCAGCAGGCGTTCGGCTACACCGTCGAAGAACTGAGGATGGTTATCACCCCCATGGTGGTCGAGGGCCAGGAAGCCATCTCGTCCATGGGTACGGATACGCCACTCGCCGTGTTGTCCGAGCGGCCGCAGCTGCTGTTCAAGTACTTCAAGCAGCTGTTCGCGCAGGTGACCAATCCGCCGATCGATCCGATCCGTGAAGAACTCGTGATGTCGCTCACGACCAGCATCGGGCCGAAGCCCAACTTGATGGACGAACATCCCGAATCCTGCCGCCGTATCAGGGTGAAGCAGCCCATTCTGACGAATGCCGACCTGCAGAAGATCCGCGAGATCAACGACCCCAACTTCAAGAGCAAGACGCTGAAGATGTTGTTCCGAGTGGCCGAGGGGCCGGAAGGCCTGGGAGCGGCGGTGGATGATCTCTGCCGGCAGGCCTCGCAGGCGATTCGTGAAGGTTACAAGTTCCTGATTCTCAGCGACCGCGGGGTGAACGAAGACTATGCGCCGATCCCCAGCTTGCTCGGCGTGGCAGCGGTGCATCACCATCTTGTCCGCGAATGCACGAGAACCGAAGTCGGCCTGACGGTCGAAACCGGCGAGCCACGCGATGTGCATCACTTCGCCTGCCTGATCGGCTTCGGGGCCGGAACGGTGAATCCGTATCTCCTGTTTGAGTCGCTGGTGGACCTGGAACGTGACGGCTATTTCCCTGAAGGGCTCGATGCCCCCACGGCGGAAGGGAAATTCATCAAGGCCATCAATAAGGGGCTGCTCAAGATCTTCTCGAAGATGGGCATTTCCACCGTACAGTCCTATTGCGGCGCGCAGATTTTTGAAGCGATCGGTCTCAACCATGAACTGATCGATCACTATTTCACCGGCACACCCTCCCGCCTGGAGGGCATTGGCATTCGGGAGATTGGTGAAGAGTCGCTCCGACGGCATCGGGTAGCCTACGAGCCGGCGGCGATCCGCCAGCTGGATTTCGGCGGGGAGATTCACTATCGGATTCAGGGTGAACATCACAACTGGAATCCGGACACCATCTA
>JACCYV010000128.1 GCA_013696305.1 Nitrospira sp. | reverse complement strand
GAGCACGTACCTATACCGGAGGTCAGCGGCCCCTTCTTCGAAATGCCCTTCAAAATATCCCGAGCCGCATGGTTGCAGCGGGAAGGTGATGTCCCCGGGGGCAGAGATGTGGACCGACACCTCCCCGGCGTAGGGGGCCCAGACCTTAAAATGCACACCTTTGCCGTGAATGAGCGTGGCGCCGATGTCGAGCGCATAAGACTGAAACTCTGTCATGAAGATCCTTGCTCCTATAACCGTCAATCATCCATGATGAACATGAACCCTTGCAAAGCCGCCCCGCATGTCCGTATCGATGGCTGGTACCTGATGACCGCCTGTAGACGCGCCATCGAATCTGTCGACGACGACCGACGCAGGCTGATCCGGAACCGGAATGTCGCCTGGCTGCGGGAGGGCAGGTCATCTCCCGGATCGGTGACGGACTCAGTAAGATGACCCTGCTGTGTTTGGTGTACCATTTCACCGGATCCGCTCTCAAGATGAACCGCAGGTCGAAATTTTCAGAACCCTCTCGGCTTATTCCGGGTCCGTTCATCGGATCTCACTGGAGCGCGTGTCCAAGCACAGCGCGATGATCGATCTCGTTCGGGCTTGCCTCCTGGTCCCATCCCGCGTTCTATGCCCTTGGATGGCTGCCCCTCGAATCGCTCTACGTCATGAGTGGCAGGCAGGAAGGTTTGAGATGACACAATGTCTTCGTGGGCGATCGGTCATTGTTGTCGGAGCGGGTCTGGCCGGTCTCACCGCGGCAGTGGAAATGTCTCGCGACGGCGCCACCGTCACCGTGCTCGAAGCCCGCGAGCGCATCGGCGGACGGGTCTGGACCCTCCGCGACGGCTTCTCCGCTGGTCAGCACGCTGAAGCCGGAGGGGAATTCATCGATGAGGACCAGGAGGAAATCAAGCGACTGGCGAGAAATCTCAACCTGGAGCTCATCCCCGTCCTCAAAAAAGGATTCGATTTCGCCGGCCGGCACACCAGAGCCGCCGCTCCGCGATTGACCCGCGGGACAGACCTGTGGACCATGCTCCACCGACACCTCTCGCCGTTGATACGGGCCTATCGCCTCGCCGACCAGCGTTGATAGTCGCTCACCAGCTGGCAAGAATTTCTGTGGCGGAATGGCTCCGGAGCATCGGCGCCACGCAGGATCACGGCGCCATGGTGCTGGGCCTCAGAGGATTTTTCCTTATGGACCCGGCGGACCTTCCGCTGCTCGCCCTGGTGGATCAGCTCATTGCCGGTACGCCGGGACAAGGCCGGTTGTACCGCGTGAAGGGCGGTAACGACCGATTGGCACATAGCTTGTCTGCATTCCTGAGCGAGAGCATTCGTCTTCGCGTCGAGGCAGTGGACATCGTGCAGTCTCCGAAGAAAGTCTTCATTACGGTTCGAAACAGGAATGGAAAGGACGCGCGCCTGCGGGCGGATTATGCCGTGCTGGCGGTCCCCGCGACCGTCCTTCGCTCCCTCCGATTCGACCCGCCCCTGCCGTATCCCTGAGACAGGCAGTGACGACCCTTCCATACGGCCCGGTGACAAAAACGTTGCTCCAGTTCACGCGACGATTCTGGCGTGGAAGGCATCGCACAAACGCCTACGCTACCGACCTTCCCATCGGGACCATTTGGGAGGCTAACGAGGAACAGCCCGGCCGAATGGGCATTCTCACCCTGCTGGCCGGCGGATCGGCGAGCATGGCCACGCAAGCGTCCATGACCGCGGGCGGCGTCGAACGAACCCTGTCCTCGCTCCATTGGTTGGGGTCTACGCCTCGAACCTTGCTGAATTTCAAGCAGATTACCTGGGAGAACGATCCCTGGGCGGGAGGAGGCTATGCCGCCTTCACGACGACCTATGATCCTGCGCTTCGTCAACGGCTCTCACAGCCTCATGGCCGCTGCTTCTTCGCCGGAGAACATACCAGCTTCCGCTGGCAAGGCTATATGAACGGCGCCGTAGAAAGCGGGCTACGAGCGGCATTCGAGGTGATCACCGTGGCCCAAGGTGGAGTG
>JACCYV010000126.1 GCA_013696305.1 Nitrospira sp. | reverse complement strand
GTCGCCCAAAAGCGGGGCCAGAAGATATTGAGCAGAAACACGAGCGTCACGCCTAGAAACGAGACGGCGGCCGTCGTCAGGATGAGCGTGAAGGCAATCGTGTGGGCGAGACGGTCATACCGTCTTTTGCCTGTCCACCAGCCGGCCGTTTCCGTCGCCGCTCCTATCAGGGACGACCCCACGATGAATGTGGCAAACAGCGCGTGAGCCAGCGCCACCACCCCAATGGCGACCTTGCCGTATAACATCGGAATCTGAAGCGGCTCGAGGAGCATAGATCGTACAAATGATGAATGATGAGTGCTGAATTATGAATGTTGAGCTATGAGTTAAGGTCCTCGGTCCGCCGCCGGTTGCTGCAGTTCGTCCTGGAGTGAAATCACTCCGCGCACGGTATCAGGCCGGCGGGCCGTCTCTCGAATCGTGCCCATCGTCAGATAGGTGAGCAACGAGACGACGCCCATCGTGATCGCCATGCGTCGAACCATAGGCCGATTCAGATCGACCGTCGGGACCCCCGTTAAGGCGGCTCGCCATCGATAGAGAGACCAGATGATCAGGCCCGCCAGCAGAAACGTCACGGGCCGGCGAATAGAAGGAGAGGTCGCAAAGACGACGATCAGCAGGGCGCAGATGCTCGCGGCCGTCAGCACAGCCCGTGGCGGAGGCGGAGGCGGAGATTGCGTGAGGCGCAGCAACGCAAGGCCGCCCAGAAAAAGCCAGGCGATCAGAAGAAACTGTGCGTAGACGAGTCCACGATAGGGTCCCTGCGTGAGCTGGGCGTACGCGCGTGGAACGGCTCGTTCGATCTGCGAGGCATAGAGCAAACCTGTCGCCGGTTGGACGATCAACGACAGCAGCCCGATCAGCACCCCCATGCGCAGAAGATGCGCATAGTAGGATTCGTCCGTCCGGCCGGCTTGTTTCCTGAGCCGCCATCCTGCGTAGCCGGCCATCGCAAAGCCGGCCATGACGAGATTGCCGAAGAATCGGTGGATGACCAGCGGTATCCAGGTCGGATTGAGCAGTCGCCCCCAAGGCCCTCCATTCGTCTCAGGCGTCAGCATGGTCGAACCCATGCCGTCCAGGATGACGACCCAGATGAGCACGAAGAAGGCCGCGAGAAAGCCCATGAGAATGTGGACTCTTCTGTGCCGCTGCCGGAAAAAATCCCAGTAGTGGTAATAGGGATACAGGACGGCGAGTTGAAGGATGAATGCCGCCATGGCCAAAAGGATCGGCCACCGGAATTGATTCCACATCCACATCGTGGTGAGGGGAAACAAGCCGATGGACAGCTCGACCATGATGACCGCCAACACGGTGCTGACGCTGAATGTCACGATGGTGAAACGGGTCATGCTGCGGGAAAAGTCCGCATAGAACGGGTTGACGCGGTCCGCCGTTTCCAAGAGCGGAGCCAGGACCATGAAGCCCACCGCCAGTCCGGCCAAGGCGATGTGCAGCAGACTGAACAGTCCGATGATCAGGCTGTTTCCGATCAGCGGAAAGCTGATGGCTTCAAGATCCCCGCCAAATTCCGGCACAGCGACCTCCGGCACACATGACTGGTTACTTCTACCTTGTGACTCTACTCGGCTATCGCCGCCGTCGCGGGCGACAGCGAAGTGACATACTGCGCAACGACCCATCGTTCCGTCGCCGACAACTCACCTTTGAAGGACGGCATCAAATCTTTGCCGTCCGTCACGATCGCATAGAGAGCGGCCACGGACTGTCGTTGGACATGAGGGGCCTGCAAATTTTTCGGTAATCCCGCAAATACCCTGCGACTGGCCCATCGCCGCCACCCTCCGGACCATGACAATGAACGCAGTTGATGCGAAACACCCGTGTCCCCGCGGCGAGTTGTTCATCGGGCGTGACCGGTGCCGACGATACGATCGCCCGGCTGGTAAGGGGAATGCTGCCAGGGGGAGAATGCCTGCGCGGCGCTTCTTGGGATTGATAGGACGCTTGTTCTTCCATATCCCGGGAATAAGCCGTGATGGAGGACAGGGCGAGTGCCGCACAACCGAGCCACAGCCACAGTCCCTCTTGTTCAGCATCCTTCCCGGCATCCCGCCGCATCCGTACCCGATCTTTCCTGACCGGTTTGATCTCGAATGCGCCGGCCTCCCTCAGCAGCGCTTCCACGGCCGCGGGCTGTGTGTCTCCCCCATCCATCTGAACGGAGACTGCCACGGCTCCATCGTCGATTCGTGAATCGCGAACGACTGCGTGGCGGCTTCCTCGCCTGAGACGAATCACCATGGCCACAAACGTGGTCACGATGGCCAGGAGCATCATGGTTTCAAAGGACACGATTCCGACGACGGGGGGCGCGACGACAGGTTTGCCTCCGGTCATGATGGGGTAAAAGAGCGCCGTGCCGGCCGCAAAAAACAGGCCGACCGCGATCCCCGCGAAGCCGCCCGTCATGGTGAGGGCATACAGGGGGATGCGGGGCGGACTCGTCACTCGGGCGTCATGCAACGGCAACGGCGAGATGACCTCGATTCGCTCCAGCGGGATTCCTGCTTGTTGCAGCTTTTCCACGAGCGCCTTCACCGGAGCCGAGAGCTCGAAGAGCGCGAAGAGGGTCGTTCCATTATTCGTGACGTCCACCATGCATCAATCCTTCTTTTTCCTCCCACACAGAAATGATTGGCACGAACTTGACGGCCAGGACATACAGGAGAATGGCGAGCGCCAGCGACCCCGCGACGATGGTCATTTCAATTTAGGACGGGACATACGTGTCCCAATTGAAAGGCAACCGGGGATAGGACAGAGGGGGCACGATGAGTAACACGCGTTCGATATACATGCCGATATTGATGAGGACTCCGATGACCATGACGCCCAGGGGCCGACGGCGAAAGGCGGGGAGCGTCAGCGCGAGGAGCGGGATGACATACACACAGGCCACCATGAACCAGAACGGAACGGCAAACGGCCCGCTCAACAAGGAATCGACCACCCACATATGGTCCGGGATATTGCCGTACCAAATGGTGAGCAGTTCGGCAAAGTACAGATAGGCGAGGCCGAGGGTCGTGAGGAGCAGAAGCTTCCCCATCTTGTCGAAATGCTCCTGTCCGATATAGTCTTCCAGGTGGTAGACCTTGCGAAGAATATACATGCCGATGACCACCAGCCCCACGCCGGAGTGCACCGCCCCCACCACGAAATAGGGCGCAAAAATCGTCGAATGCCAGGCCGGCACGAGCGAGACGCCGAAATCCCAGCCCACGATGGAATGGACCGATACCATGACCATCACGATCAGCGGCGTAATGATCCGCATGGCGGTCTCCAAGACCTGCCATTGGTGCTGCGTGCCTTGCCATCCCAATGACAGCACCCGATACAGGGGTTTTCGCCAGTCCTCGATCCGATCGCGCATCAAAGCAAAGTCCGGAATGAGGGGCAGATAGAGGTAGATGGTGCTGGCGGTCGCATAGGTGAAGACCGCCATGGCATCCCACATGAGGGGCGAGCGGAAATTCGGCCAGATCTCACGTTGGTTGGGATAGGGAATCAGGTAATACCAGCGCCAGACGCGTCCCAGATGATAAAAGACGAAGAGGGTCGCGATGATCAGCGAAATGAATGTCATCAGTTCGGCAATCCTGGTGACCGGCCGTCGCCACTCCGCCTTGGTCAGCCGGAGTACTCCCGAGATGAAGGTGCCTGAATGGCTCGCGCCGACCCAAAAGATGAAGGACGCGATATAGACGCCCCAGAACACGGGCGGATGCAGATTGGTCTGTCCGATGCCGGTGCGGAATTGGTACGACCAGGCTCCGGCGCCGGCCGCCACGAGGCCTGCCAGGGCGCCGACCAGGAGGAAGTAGCTCCAATGGGTCGAGAGCAGGGGCTCCAAAAGATCCCGGTTGATCTTCGGTATCTGCGGTCCGTCTGCCGGCGCCGGGTTCGTCATGGCAACCGCTTCAGATACGTAATGGCCGGCTTCGTGCCCAGGTCTTCGAGGAGATGGAATCCCCGGTCGCTGGCGGCCAGCTTCGCGACCCGGCTGACCGGATCGTTGCGATCGCCGAAGACCAGCGCGGATGTCGGGCAGGACTGCACGCAGGCCGGTGTGACCTCGCCGTCGCGTACGCGCCGGCCTTCCTTCTCGGCTTGTTCCTTGCCCTGTCTGATCCGCTGAACGCAAAACGTGCATTTTTCCATGATCCCGTTCTGGCGGACCGTGACGTCCGGATTCAGCTGCTCCTGCAGCGGAGCATCCCAATGCGGATCGAACCAGTTGAATTGCCGCACCGTATAGGGGCAATTGTTGCCGCAGTACCGCACGCCGATGCAGCGGTTATAGACCTGGGCATTCAGCCCGTCGGGTGTGTGATAGGACGCATAGACCGGACAGACCGGCTCGCAGGGGGCATTTCCGCAATGCTGGCAGAGCACCGGCATGAACCTCGCCTTGACGTTCGGGTACTCGCCTTCCCAATACCGTTCGATACGAATCCAATTGACGGCCCGGCCTTCGGCGGCTTCTTCCGGGCCGGAGATACGGATATTGTTTTCCGCATGGCAGGCGACGACGCAGGCCTCGCAACCGGTGCATCGATCGAGATCGACGACCATTTCCCATTTGTACGGATGAGCCTCCCGCGGCTCCTGTTCGTGATCGCTCATGACACCTCCTCCCTCACGCATCGGTTTTGAAGTCACGGCGCAGTTCCTCAGACACCCGGATGACTTTTTTTGATCGTCAGCAATTCCTGTCCGGACTGCATCGCGGCTGGTTCCAACAGGATGAGCCGTCCCGGCTTATCGGTCGCCTCGATGCGTATCCTGGTTGCGGCGCTCGCCAGGGCTCCGGTCCGGCGATCGAAAAGCGGAGCGAGGATGGACATCGGATTGGCGCCACGCCGGCTTGCATATCGGCCGGAGTCCTCATGGCCTTGCCCCATCGGCACTGCGATGACGTCCGGTCTGATACCGGGGTAGTACAGGGCCGGAACTTTGATGCTGCCATGCCGCGAGACAATGCGCACCATGTCCCCCTGCTTGATTCCATATTCATGTGCGGTACGCGGATTGATTTCCGCCCAGGTTCCCCACATGGCGGTCGTCATGGCGTCCGGCAGTTCCTGGAGCCACGGCAGGTGTGCGCCTCGCCCCTGTCCGAGCGCCGGAGAGGGATACGGAAAGAAATACAGCGGCAATTCCCGGTCGTCGCCGTCGAACTCGGCCGGCTCATACGTTGACGGCGGAGGGGAGCCCGCCACAGCGATGTCGGATGCGGGCTGCGCCCACCAGCCCCCCTGTTGGACATGGTGGTCCCAGGCCGTCTCGAATTCTTTCTCGCCGCCTGGATCCCGTCCAACCATCAAGAAGCGGCGCCAACGATCCCGGAGCAACGCAGGGAAGCCGTCCCAGGGGAATCGTTCCAGGCCGAGTCGATGCGCCAACGCTAACAGCGTATCTCCAATGGCCCGCGTGTCATACAGAGGCGAAACCACCGGCTGGCTCAGACTTACGGCCTGGACCGGAGAGGAAGCCGGCTGGACGTGATCGCCCCATGATTCCAGCGCCGAATGGTCGGGAAGGATGAGGTCGGCCGACGAGGTGGATTCGTCCATGAAGGGGCTGAAGCTCGCGACGAAATCCGCCTGTTCGAAGAGGCGGCGCAGCGGAATCGACGGCGGAACCGCGTACAGAGGGTTCGTGTCATACAGCAGCACGACGGACGCGCCTCGCCGGGCCAACTCTCCGAGGGAGCGTTCCGTGATCCATGGGCTGGCCGGGTCTACGGGGAACTTTGCCGGTTGATAAAAGCGCAGTCCTCCTGCGCGGCCTATCCCGCCGGTGATGACGTTGAGGCCCTGGATCGCCCTCAGAGAGTCGGTGGCATTGGTATGGGCGCAGGCGGCCCCTCCGCCGATGGCCAGTGGAACGGCAGCGGCGCCGAACTCGCGCGCGGTGCGAACGATTTGGTCACGCGAGATGTCCGTCAAGGCCGCGATCCGGTCAAGCGGAATGCTCGCATAAACCTGTTCGTACGACCGGCGTTGAATTCCGGAGAGCGAAGACGTTCCTTCGGCCAAGAGGACCTGGCCGATGCCGATCGCCAGAAGGCCGGATGTCCCCGGACGGATAGGAATCCAGTGATCGGCACTGGCGCCGGTGAGCGAGAGCCGGGGTTCGATCTGGACGAAACGTCCCCGCGTCGATGGTCGCCCCTGGCGCATATGCCCGTAGGCGATGCCCAAGGAGACGGGCGTCAGCCACTGCTCAAGAAACGGTGCGCCAAAGGAAAGCAGATAGTCGCTATTGGCGAGATCGACGTGAGGCCAGGTTTCCATGCCGAAGGCGGTATGGCAGGCTGCGCGAAGCGGAAGGTCCGCGCCCGGTTCGTAGAAAAACAGTTCCCCGCCGACGGAGCGCAGAAACGTCGATGCCAGCTCGGCCAACGTGCCGGAGAGCGGGCGACTGATCATGACGACCTTGCCCTTGACCCTGCGGAGTTGTTCTGCCAGCTGATCCAGGCCGTCGTCCCATGACAGCGGCACGAACGGGCTGTGATCGTCACGGTGCTCCCGCCGCAGCGGTTCGCGGAGGCGATCCGGATTATAGAGGCCTTGCAAGGCTGCCTGGCCCTTGGCGCAGAGCTTTCCCTGGTTGAGTGGATGGGCCGGATTGCCTTCTATTTTCTTGGCCCGTCCTTCCTTGACGCGAACGGCAGTTCCACATCCGGCGTGACATTCGTGACAGGTCGAGGCATACCAATCGGCGACACCCGGCACGATTTCGTCGTCCGGTAAGACATAGGGCACCAGACGGTGCACCTCACGTTCGCAGCCGGGCAGCAACGACCCGGCAGCCGCCAGCCCCAGCACTTTCATGAATGTCCGTCGTTTGAGATCCATGGCGTCGTCACATCAACAATAATGCTGCCGGCCTCGCGGCTCAGCTTCGTTTTCCGTCTGAGCG
>JACCYV010000121.1 GCA_013696305.1 Nitrospira sp. | reverse complement strand
CCTCTCATATTCACAAGGAGGACCGTTATGAACACCGATCAATTTAAAGGGAAATGGATTCAATTCAAAGGCGAAGTGAAGCAGAAATGGGGAAACCTGACTGACGATGACCTCATGCAGGTGGAAGGTAACTACGATAAGTTCGTCGGGCGCGTGCAAGAGCGTTATGGCGATAAAAAAGAAGAAGTCGTGCGTTGGGCCGACGACTGGTATACCAAACAGGGCAAGGCGGGTGTAAAGCCGGGCGACGTGCCAGGGCAGCCCTGATTCAATGTAGACATCAGCCCGGGACCTTGATCCTGCCGGCGTGCGGGTCGTTTTGCAGATAAGATGAAAGCGAACTTCTCACAGTCATGATGAGACATGAACTGATAAGAAAGGAGTCACGCGCAATGAAATGGTCGGGGTCAGCACTATTCATGTTAATGCTGGGGTCGGTTATGAGCCTGTCACTGCTCACCGCGCCGTCCAGTGTGGCGGCCGACGACGACGGCTTGTTTCAACAAATGGATATCGGTCTCCTCTCCATAGGCGGACGAGCGACATATATCGATCCTAAAGATGGGTCGAGTCGATGGTTCGGCGGCGGCCAGGTCCGTCTGCACCCATGGCGCTATTTAGCGTTTGAAGGGTCGGCCGATTATCGCCGCAACGATATAGGCGACACACGCGTACACACCTATCCGGTCATGGTCTCGGCGTTGATCTATCCCTTCGGCACCACGAGGTTGGCTCCGTTTTTGCTTGGGGGCGGAGGATGGTATTACACCACCGTCAAAGGACCGGGCGGTTTTGACGATACACAAAATCGATTCGGCGCCCATGCCGGCGGAGGGCTCCAGTTCTTTTTCAATAAACATGTCTCGATCGACGGAACCTATCGTTACATCTGGTTGGAAAAAATCGAATCCCGGGATCAAAACATTGTGGATAAAAAATTCCAGGATAACGGGCATATGGTCACGGCCGGCATCAATTTTCATTTTTAACCACATGATGATCGCTTCCAGAGTGGCAACGGGGCTCTTCACGCAGATTGAGGGAGTGCACTTCGGCGCAGGAAAGCGGGGTTGATGACCTATCTGTTGAGAGTCATCATCTTCGCCTGGGTGTTGATGTATGGCGGGACGGCGGTGGCCGACGGTTCAGATGAATACATCGCCGGTTATGCGGCCGCCATCCTCGAACACGAATTCAATCTTCCCGGCACCGTGATTCACGTCGATCAGGGCATCGTCATGATTTACGTGAACAGGTTAGGGGCTCAAGACCCCGCCAAGATTACCACGGCGATGCAGCAGATCCCGGGAGTAGTGCGAGCCGAGGTTCGGGAAGAGACGGCGCCGGGCCGCGAACCGGTTCAGGCCGTGAGAGCGGCCACTCCCGAGCCGGACTCGAAATTCCTTCCTCGCGGGCTGTTGGTGGATCCGTTTCATGCGGACCTCCGCCAGCCTCATTTCGGCGCGGAGTATCGCAGGTTTTCCTCAGGACAGGAATTCGCGAGTGCATTCGGAGAATCATTCGCGTTTATCGGAACGCGGGTCCTTTTCATGGGCAATGGGAGTTGGGGATGCAGGCCGGAGTCTTCAGCGTGTTCGACATCGACCGCAGCTCCATTGATTTGATCAATGCCGACTATAATGTCGGGTTGCTGGCCAGCTATCGTGCCGATAAATTTTCCGGCTTTATTCGCATCCGGCATCAGAGCTC
This sequence comes from Nitrospira sp., assembly GCA_013696305.1. GTDB lineage: Bacteria > Nitrospirota > Nitrospiria > Nitrospirales > Nitrospiraceae > Nitrospira_A. The sequence goes on along the minus strand of JACCYV010000121.1, from coordinate 9,253 downwards.
GCATTTGGGCGACGAATTTCTGCTTACGAATCCCCAGGTGACCCGTATCAATCTGAGTTTTGAAGAAGTCGATCTGAAAGTGTCCTATGACCTGACGACGTGGTTACGAATCTATGGCGGGGTCGGCACGCTCATGCGGGTGGATCCTAGTAGTCTCGGTCGTCATACGAGCCAAGGCGGAGCGGAATTTAAAAGTCCGTGGACTCTCTGGGGGGGGAAAGTTCGCCCTATCGCCTATGCGGATTTTCAGGCCAACGCCCGCACCAATTGGCGAGTGGGGCAGTCAATTATGGCGGGGTTGCAATTCGAGAACGCGACCATCGGTGACCGGAAGCTTCAGGTTCTGGCTGAGTATTATTCAGGACCCAATCCGAACGGACAACTTCTCACCCAGACTGCCGAATGGATTGGGATGGGCGTTCATCTCTGGTTCTAATATCAAAGCACCTCACGCCTCGGACTGCTGAATGGCATTGCTCCAAAGGAGTTCCCGGGATCGAAAGCACATCAATGCGACACGTACAATATTCCTGAGATGATCTCGTAAAAGAAAGGGGACATCATGCCTACTGAAACCGCGGCATCCAAATCATGCGCGCATCCGAGTTGTTCTTGCGCGGCGGAGCCGGGAAAAGAATTCTGTTCTGACGCCTGCCGTAATGCGAAGGCCCCGACCGGTCACTGTGTCTGCGGACACAGTGGATGTGCCGCCAAGAATCGCCATTAAACGTGTCGTGGAGTAGATAGCCAAGGTGCCACCATCGGTTTCACCATCTCACAATGAGGTATCACCATGTTAAGCTGGGCTGTGACATTTCTCGTCATTGGATTGATTGCGGGCGTTCTGGGAATAACGGGTGTGGCCGGGACGGCGACTCACATCGCGTATGTACTCTTCGTCGTGTTTCTGATTCTGGCTGTCGTCGGGATGGTCATGGGCAGACGCCCTCCTGCGGTCTAAGGCAACAGGCCCGCTAGGCTCGCGCGCGAACCGAGCTAATGATCGCCTCATAGAGCTGCACGGCGGCGCGTTCTTTGGTGACAAAGACCGCCGCCCCCGCCCTGACCATCACTTCCTCGATATGACGCTCATTTTGTACGGAAAGTCCGATCACGATGATGTCAGGATGGCGGGCGACAATCCGACGCGTGGCCTCGATGCCGTCGACTTTAGGCATGTTGATGTCCATCACCACCACCTCTGGTGTGAGGGTATCCGCCAGTCTCACCGCAGATTCTCCATCTCCCGCTTCGCCGACCACCTCCAAATCCTGGTAACTCTCCAACACGCTTCGCAGCCCCTGTCTGACCATGGCATGGTCATCAACCAGTAAAATCCGCAATCGTGGTGAAGAGGAAACGGCCGACGACTCGTGATCGTTCTCATCTTTGGCGGCGGGCACTGGCACCGACGGTGTCTCAGCGGTGAGGGGAGCGGTCAGAGTAATGGAGGTGCCGGCTCCTTCCGCGGAGGTCAGATCGACATGCCCGCCGACCGCCTCAATGCGCTCCTGGACATTGAACAGCCCGAAACGTCCAGGATGATATCTATCGGATTCCGTTGTCACCGTCGGGTTAAACCCGCAGCCTCGATCGGTGACGGTAATCCGGACAGTCTTTTCTCCCTCGCGCACGAGAGAGATGGTCGCGGTATCCGTGCAGGCATGCTTGACCACGTTAAAAAGCAGTTCCCGGATGCTCTGATACAGGATGACCGCCCGATCCTCGGCTAATGAAAGATGGTCGATCTCGCACTGGACCGCCACGGTGAGACCATGCGTCTTCATTTGGCTTCCGAGCCATTTGAGCGCTGCGGGGAGACCGAATTGGTAGAGGACTTGCGGGCTCAGTTCTGCGACGAGGAAGCGGGTATAGTTCAGCGATTGCGTCAGGACTTCATCCGCTTCGTCCAGAAGTTTTTGTATCGCAGGATCAGTGACACGCGGTTTCGCTTGTCCCAGTTTCATGCGTCCCACCACGAGCAATTGCGCCAAATAGTCATGTAACTCTGTCGCCAGACGCCGGCGCTCTTGTTGCTCGGTGGCGCTCAGGTCGGAGGCCAGAGCGCGTAGGCGCTCTTGCGATCGCAGGAGGGCTTGTGTGCGTTCATGCACCCGCTGCTCGAGCTGCACGGTCCATTCCTGCAAATGCGCCTCGGTCTGTTTTCGATCGGTGATATCGATCGACGCGTGAAGATATCCGGTGAAGGTGCCGTCGGCCGTGAACAGGGGCACGCCCCGATGCAGAATCCACCCATAGGTATGATCGAATTTGCGCAAGCGATATTCCATGGCAAACGGCTCGCGCCGATCGAAATGCGAGGCGTAGATTTCCAGACACCCCGAGACGTCGTCGGAATGAATGCCGGAGGTCCATCCACGACCGAGTTCGTCGTCCATCGTGCGGCCGGTATAGTCCAGCCAGGATTTATTGAGCCACGTGCACGAGGTGTCGAGCCCGGCCATACAGACAAGGACAGGCGTGGCATCGGCCAGCATGCGGAAGTGCGCCTCACTTTCCCGCATGCCGGCTTCGGCCCGTTTGCGTTCTGTGATGTCGCGGACAATCGCATGCCACCGTCTGTCGGGCTGGAGTTTCGCGCTGACCTCGACGGAGATCGACCCGCCGTCTTTCCTGCGCAAGGTCCATTCGCCCGAATGACGGTGACCTTCGAGAAGCTCCGCCTTGATGTCTTTGAGCCGTTGATAGTCTTGAGGGGCGAGAAGGTCGGTCACGCGCATGTCGAGGAGTTCTACGCGGGTATAGCCTAACATCTGGCACCCGCGACTGTTGATATCGAGATAATGGCCCATCATGTCGGCCATCAGGATGCCGTCGGACGCCTGCTCGAACAGATGGCGAAATCGCCCTTCACTCTCTCGCAGGGCCTGCTCGATGCGTTTATGTTGGGTGATATTGGTCACCAGAATATACAATCCCGCCACCGTTCCGTCCGCGGTCCGATCCGGAACATACGTCGCGAAGAACGTTTCCTCGCCTGCTTGTCCGAGGCTGGTCGTCTCGAACGAAACCTGTTCGCCGTCCAAAGCACGCCGAAGGTACCGTTGCACGTGGTGATAATCCTGTTTCATCAGGTCGGCGACGGATTGCCCGGTAATGCGTTCGCGGGGCAGGTTGAAATGTCGCTCATACCCGGCATTGGTAAACTGATACCGTTCGTCGCGGTCGACATAGGCGATAAATCCCGGTAGCGCATCGGTAATCACCCGCAACTGTGCTTCGCTTTGTCGCAGGGCCGTTTCCGACCGCTTGCGATCCGTGATATCGAACATCACGCCGGTAATCTGCCGGGGCCGGCCGGAGGCGTCGGGAAGCACTTGGCCTGTGATGGCGACCCAGGCTTCGCCGGCCGGGATGACGCGGAGGATGCGGCATTCCACATTGTATGCACTACGATTGTCGATGGCCTCCCGGATGATCCGTTCCACGCCGGGGCGATCGTCCTGGTGAATGAGATCCTGAAAGGCAGCGAAGGTACTGCCGAAACTCATGGCCGGAAGGCCGAAGATGGCTTCCAGTTCAGGGGACCACATCAACGTATGGCCGTCGAGATCATGGTGAAAGGTTCCCATGCGTCCGGCATGGAGTGCGAGGCGATGCCGCGCTTCTCGCTGCTGGAGAATCTGCAGAAAGTGCTTTTTATGGCCATCGGTTCTGTTCAACGTCCCCGCGAGAACCCAAAGAACCGCGAGCATGATCAGGAGAACGGCCGCCACCGCCAGCGCGACGCCGAAATTAAAGCCATAGAGTCCGGACCGCTGCGCGGTGATCCTGATCCAACCGGCTAAAATCGGGAGGCCGATGGCAAAGGGAAGAATGCGCCGCAACATCAATCCCCCCAGGTCCTCACTGGCCAATGTCGCCATGAAACCTTGCCCCGGTCGGGCACAGAGGATACCCCACCCGATGGCCGCCAGGAGACAGGCGGTCGAGGCAGAGATCGAGGGAAACGCGCCCACTTGATACAGCGATTGCACCCCGTAGAGATACCCCACCACGGCGACTCCGCCGATGGTTCCTCCGATCAAGGCGCTGTATTGGGCGGGATCGTGCCGGCTCCCGGGTGCTCCGTCGATACGGAGAAGGGCCATTCCCAGCATGAGAATCGCGATTGCCGTAGGCGGCGCCAGACGCCGTGAGCCTGACTCGGCGGTCATGTCCGGTACGAACAGGCTCCACCGATCCATCCCAAGATCGACCGAAAACAGATATTCACCAAGCGTCGCAACGGCCAGCAGGCACGCAGCCGTTCCACACACCCGTGCCAGCCTGCGGCGGAGATCTGTGAGAGGTTCACAAATCTGCAGCCATAGGGCCGTGCCGCACAGCAGCATGCCTAAGGCGGCGTTCGGGTGGATCGTCTGGAAGGCAGCAGGAAAGATGGAAAACGGCGCCGAATCGCCGGTGCGGCGTAGAAAAATGGCCAGGGACCATACGACGGTAAAGACCGCGGCCGCATAGGCGGTGCGCTGGAACGTAGAGAGAACTGATTTGGTCATGTAGGAACGGCGACCGTTATGAAAACGGAGATTTGAAGGTTCGTGGCTCGAGGCTGTTCAATAAACCGCCATGCGCCCGTGTCCCGGCAGATAGACGAAGAATTCGGCTTCAACGCGCATCAGAACAAAAAAGGCGGCGGTCATCCGTCGATGCTCCGGGTTCACTAACCCATGTGACCTGGAAAATATACCCATGATCCGCCGGGGAATTGCAACCCCCCGGGTCTTTTCAGACAGAGGGTCATGACTTGACCGGGCAGTGGTCGAGAATGATCTCGTGGAGTTGGCTGGCCGCCGACTCTTTGGGAAGAAATGCCACGGCCCCGGCATCGGTCATTGCCAGCTTGACCTGAGGATCGTTCCTCACGGAAATTCCAATAATCGTCATGGAGTGTTGCTCACGATGTAAAATGCGCGTCGCTTCGATGCCGTCGAGCAGCGGCAGATTCACGTCCATGACCACCACATCGGGGTGGAGCGAACGGGCCATCACGACGGCGTCTTGCCCGTCTGCCGCTTCGCCGATGACCTCGAGATCCGCATAGCTGTCCAGAACGCTCCTGAGCCCTTGGCGCACCATGGCATGGTCGTCGACCAGGAGAACCCTCACGGATCGGCCGGAAATATTGGGGACGATGTTCTGCGCCTGGGGAGGGACGGCAGACGGTGACACGGGCGAGCCCGGGCAACGAGTTGACAGCGGGAGGCGCAAAATAGCCAATGTGCCGGCACCGGGAGAGGAAGACAGCTCACATTCTCCTCCCAGCAATTCCATCCGTTCACGGATGCTGAGGAGCCCGAACTTATCGTGCGTGTCTCCGGAAGAGGAGAGGGTCGCGACATCAAACCCGTTGCCGTTGTCTTCCACGCAGATCCACAACTCGTTCTCCTCATCGACATTGAGCGTGATGCTGGCCTGGTCGGTATGGGCATGCCTGACGATGTTGAATAACAGCTCCCGCACCGATTGAAACAGTAAGACGGCCTGATCGTCCGCCAGCCTGAATGCGTCAGGGCCGATCTTCACTTTGACATCAAGGGCATGTTGTTTCATTTGATCGCCCAGCCAGGTGAGCGACTTCGACAATCCAAACTGATATAGAATATGAGGGCTGAGTTCCGCGACGAGCGATCGCGTGTAGGTGAGTGCCTGATCGAGTATCTGATCCACCTTGGCCAGAGATGCGGACACGGCTTCGTCGCGGGTCCGTGAAATAGCTTGAGATAAATTGATCCGGCTTGCGACGACCAATTGAGCCAGGTAGTCATGGAGGTCGGTCGCCAGTTTCCGGCGTTCGCGCTGTTCAGTCAGGGTCAATTCCGATGCCAGGGCTCGCAGGCGCTCTTGAGACCAGCGAAGTTCATGCGTCCTCTCAATGACATTCCGTTCCGACTCTGCAGCGACTTGTTGCAGTTGGACCTCGGCCGCCTTCCGCTCGGTGATGTCCACCAGCATATTCACCCCGCCGATCAGCTCCCCTGTGGCGTCCAGAAGCGGGGTGGGATAGGGCAGCACCGGCACGCGCGTCCCATCGGGTCGTTCGACGAGCGCCTCCATTCCTCGAATGGGGCGGTTCTGTTTGAGAGACGCGGCCATCGCGCATTGGTCATGCGGGAGGGGCGTTCCATCGGGCCTGAAGAGACGCCATGATCCGCACCATTGCCTCTCACCCAGCTCCGGACGACATCCCCACAGGTCGACCGCCGCCTGGTTGTAATGCGTAATTCTCCCCGCCACATCGGTCGTATAGACGGCGGAAGGAAGCGCTTCTACCAGATCCTTGAAATGGCGTTCGGTTCGCTTGCGCTGCGTGATGTCACGAGCTATTTGGGACGCCCCGATCACCCGGCCCAAGCCGTCCATGAGTGGAGAAACCGTCACTGAAATATCCACCTCCGTCCCGTCTTTGCGCCGTCGGACTGTTTCAAAATGGTCGATGCGATGGCCGTCGCGAAGGCGTCGTTCTATGCCGGCTTCCTCGGCGCAACGCTCCTCCGGGACTAAATGCGGCTCCGGTTGGCCTATGGTTTCCTCGGCCGTATATCCGAACAGGCATTCCGCGCCTCTGTTCCAACTCAGCACAAAGCCATTCAGGTCTTTGGAAATGATCGCGTCGCCGGAAGACTCGACAATCGCTGCTGCCTGCGCCATAGCGAACTCCATGGGGTTATAACGTCCGGAGCCGTCATCACTCAGCGTCATCATAAGAATAAATCAATATCATTGAATGGGCTCCGGCTCACCCTGAACTGGAGCATGTGTAACGTACCAACCATGTCATATTAACCAAGCCTTAAAGTACGACCATCGACATCCCCTCACAACTAGGTAAAACGCTAGCGTCTTTTTGGATGACCCCCAGGGATACACCTAGTAGTCCCTTTTAAAAAACCGGTAACCTGTCGGCTATTGTCGGGTAGACCAGTAGAAAAAGGGGTGAACAATGAATCCAAGCGCGATGACCGCCGGAGTCAACCAGAAGGATCAGCAGGGACGGTCACGAGGGCCGGCTCGCGCAGTGGAAGATTCCATTCGTCAGCAATATGCGCCCCTCATCCACGTCTCCGAGTCGGACGGGACATTCAATGCCTATGCAGACTTCAGCCTCATGGCTGAGCTGTCCGACGACACTAAAGTGACGGTGGTATTTGCTCACCAGGGCCTGGTGAGCACCCATGGAACGATTCAGCGATATGTCCCGACCCCCACCGATAGTGAAATTGAACATGCCACGGTCAAGAGCGACAGCGCGATCGTCCGCATCTCTGTTCCCACGCCCGGCTTGGGCGATTGCTGGCGCTCTCTCATTATGTGGTAAGGCCGACCGGCCGCGAAAATTGTCGCTTTCTTTCCCTGCATATACGTCGATTTGCGATCCCGCTGGTTCATCATCCCGGCGAGATCCCCTATGAAACGTGCTTGTAATACCAACGTGTCCGTCAATGGATCGCTGACATGACGCCAGTCGGACAAGACACATTCACACGTACTCCGAATGAGGCGAAGGCGGGAGACAACTGCGTCCTGTATACGACGGCCGATGGGTATATGCGTGAGTTCACCCTCTGCACGCCTGCGGATTATATTGTCTCACTTGATCGTGAGGCTAATCACCAGGTCCTCAACCATATGAAGCTTAACCCCAAGGCCGACGTGCGACATTCTACGGAATTAGATGCGTCCGATCTTCCTTAGTGTGTACCGGCGGCACCGTCTGGAAGCGGCGTCCCGAAGCAGGGTAACCGGTGCTCGCGGAGGCATTCCTCGAACAGATCGCGATTGATTGCCTGAGCGGCAGTGGCCCCTTGCCCCGCTGCGATGATCATCTGGCAGTTGGCCGAGGTCACGCAGCCTGCCGCATACAGACCGGGGACTGTCGTGTTGAGGTGCGCATCGATAATGATTTCCCCGCTGTCGTCGAGTGAGGCCCCGGCCCCTTCCGCCAAACCGCTGTGGTAGATGTCTCCTCTGGTGGTAAAGGCCGCGTCCACGGAGATCCGCTCGCCTTGGTCGAATGTAAACCCTTGGAGCTGTCCCTCCTCATGTTTCACTTCGCAGATCCGCTCGCGTCGTACCAAGACTCGGTATTCCGAGAGCCAGCCGGCGTGATCGGCATCCCAGTGCGGCTCTGTCCCGTTCGTGGCGATGATGACGCTGGGAGAGTACAACAGCATAGCGAGCGCATAGTCTGCCGCTTCATTGCCGTGGCCGATGATGACGATCCGTTGTCCCTGCACCCGGAACGCATCGCAGTCCTTGCAGAAGAAGAGACTCTTCCCAAGACAATCTTTCACACCGGGAATCTCGGGGGGAAGATGCGTGAGCCCTGTCGCAACCAATACACGTCTGGCGGCATACGTGTGGAGACCGCCTTGAGCTCGAAATGTCCCGTCTCCGATCTTTTTGAGCGAGGCAATGTCATCTTCGACGAGGCCGACATGAAACCTCGTCACCTGGGCCTGCCCGAGGCGTAGCAACTCGTTCCCGTCGATACCCTCCGGAAAGCCGAGGTAGTTCTGCGCATCGGCTTCCCACTTCGCCATCGACCGGTTGGAGTGCACGAGGAGGGTATCCCGGCGGCTGCGTCCCAGATAGACCGCGGCGGACAATCCGGCCAATCCTCCTCCGATGATCAGCACGTCGTGTAATTCTGTTTTTGGCATAAGACTTTCTTTATACGGCCTCTTTCGATAAAATCCCGCGCACGTAGTGGTAACAAGAGAACAATGACTTACATCGCCATAACTAGGAATTCCCCTAGACTTTGCCCGGCATGCAGAAGATTACAGTGTTGCACCCGACAAAGCTCCGCCTGACCGCCGGGACCGGCGGTCACGGTGACCTTTGCGCCATATCTTTCATCCAGCGGGAACGGACATCCCAGCCTGACGGAGGACATAGATGAGCACCACGTCGCGTTCACGATCGACCACTCGACAGGACAACGTCACCGTGCATGACGGCAGTCATGATAAGGCCATTCTGGACATCCTTCAAGCAGTCAAAAAAGGTGACTTTTCGGTACGGCTGCCTGCCGAATGGACGGGGATGGTCGGAAAAATAGCGGATGAAATCAACGGTCTCATCGATTTGAATGCGCTGTTCGCGGAAGAATTCAAGCGGGTCAGTCACGCGGTGGGCAAAAAAGGCAAACTGTCCGAGCGAGCGTCGGTGCCGGAAGCGAGGGGCGAGTGGAAAACGAACATTGAGGCGGTCAACGGGCTGATCGACG
>JACCYV010000094.1 GCA_013696305.1 Nitrospira sp. | reverse complement strand
AATATTTCCTCCTGCGAACGCTCCGGCTTGCCCAAATCGCGCAACGTCAAATTGACACTGTCGGCAATGTCCCATTTCGATTCGATCAGCGTGCCGTCGAGATCGAAAATGAGCAAATCGACATCGGCTTTTTTCGTCATTCGTGCGCCTTTCGTAACTCAGCCTGCAGGGCCGCCAAGGACGCCTGTCGCGTCCCATCCTTTTCTTCAAGCAGCGCCTGTCGCACCACGTTCAGCATCCGCTTCTGCCCGACGTGGGGCGGCAGCATCGGCTCCATGATTTTCCACCGCGTCCCCTGCACCTTCAGGCGGACCCGCACTTGTTCCGTGCCCGGTTCCGGCACGAAGCCTGCGCTCTCCAGGTACATCACGCCCACCACGCGAAATTCTACAGGAACCACGACCTCTAGGGTGCTCACAATCTCCCACTTGCGGAAATCGTCCGGAACCGTGAACCCGTTGATGATGATCACTTTGCCCCAAGCCGGCTCCTCTTTCCAGCCCACATAACTCGCGACCGATTCAAAAGAACTCGCATCGAGTCGCACTCCCTTATTGTCGAGCGCGAAATATTTCTCCACGACCTTGGCCGGAGAATGCGTAATGGCATTGGTTTGCGCGAAACCGGTGACGGTGGAGATCGCCAGCCAGACGACCCCGATCACCAACCCCATCGGGCCGCCCCGTCTTGAGCTTTCCATCGGCTATCCCACTTCGTGCAACTTCATGAGATTCGTCCCACCCGGCTGGCCGATCCTTGTCCCCGACAAAATGACGATGCGTTGGCCGGTCTTCACCAGCCCTTCGGCTTTCAACCGCCGCTCTGCCTCGTTGACCCGTTCATCGGTCGTCGGGATCTGTGCCATCGTGTGAGGGAGTACCCCCCAATACAAGGCCATCTGCCGGCGAATCGATGCGAGGGGGGTAAATGCGATAATCGGCGCAAGCGGGCGTTGTTTAGAGACCAATCGGGCCGTCATTCCGCGCTCACTGAATGCCACGATGGCACCCGCGCCGGTGACCGCCGCGGCCGATGAGGCGGACAGGCAAATGGCCTCCTCAAACGACACGTAGGCCGGATCCGCCGGAGTCCGCCGGATGAATCCCGGACCCGTTTCGACTTCTGCCGCCCGCACGATGCGATCCATCACCTGCACCACTTCGATCGGATACTGCCCGACCGCCGTTTCAGCGGAGAGCATGACGGCGTCGGTCCCATCGAACACGGCATTGGCGACATCTGAGGCTTCCGCCCGCGTCGGCCGCATATGCTGCGTCATCGACTCCAGCATCTGCGTGGCGGTGATCACTAAACGCCGATGGCGGTTGGCGGTCGCAATAATGCGCTTCTGTAACACCGGCACCGCTTCCGGTCCCAATTCCACTCCCAAATCGCCGCGCGCGACCATCACACCGTCCGCGTGGGCGAGGATGGCCTCCAACTCCGTCACCGCCTCTTGCCGCTCAATCTTGGCAATGACCGGCACATCTCCGCCGCAATCGGCGATCAATCGCTTGGCGGCGATAATGTCTTCCACTCCGCGGACGAACGAGAGGGCAATGTAATCGACACCCTGCGCTACGCCGAATCGCAAGTCTTCCCGATCCTTGTCCGTCAAGGTCGGCGCGCTGACGATGGTGCCCGGTAAATTCATGCCCTTGTGGGACGTGACGCGCCCGCCAGCCACCACCGTGCATTCCACGGTACCGTCGACAATCCGATCCGCCTTCAACTCCACTAACCCGTCATCGATGAGGATTCTGGCGCCGGGTTGAATGTCTCTGGTCAGCGCATGATAGGTTACGGGGATCTCCCTTGTGTCATCGGCGAGGACCGTCCTGGCGCCGAGTTGACCGCCGGATCGCAACGTTATCGTCCGCAACCGCACCGTCTGGCCCGCGATGAGTTCCAGCCCCACACCCGGGATGTCCCCGACGCGAATGCGTGGGCCCTGGAGGTCCTGAATGATCGCGACCGCCACACCGTGACGGTCTGCCGTCTCGCGGATGACCTTGATCGCACGGCCATGTGACTCGTGCGTCCCATGGGAAAAATTCAATCGCGCGGCATTCATTCCGCTCTGAATGAGCTGCTCAAGAACGGCTGACCCATCGCTTGCCGGACCGATGGTACAGACGATTTTTGCTTTTCTCATGACCTTGTTCTTCTGTCTTGACAAGATGGGCCCGGCGCACCATCTTGTACATAAAAGGGGAGACTCGTGCGTCCTGCATCCGGTCGGCAATGGCGCCATTCTAACAAACACATCCTCATGCCGCAAAAGAACATCCATATGCCGGATACGGAGCAGACACTATCAGCATGGATCTCAGAAGATTTTTTTCACACACCAGCCCCCCCACGAGGATCCTCATGAACGCCTCGCTGCCGACTGAGCAATTGGATTTTGTCACGATCGACGGCTTGCTGGCTTATGGAGAAGGGCTCGCTCGACGATCCTCGAGCGACCGGTTCGTGCTGCCCTCTCCTGCCCCGCCGACTACCGACCGCCGGCGGCTCGCAGAGGGGGCGGCAGACCCCATTAGGTCATGGATCCTGGGCCTGGCGGCCGGTCTGCCCAGCGCCGAGGCCTATCGGAATGCACGCCATGCGTTGATCGCTGATGCTTGCGGAGGCGATCAGCTGGCCTTCTATGCCGCATGGAACCTGCTTCTAGCGCGGGGAGACCTGGCGCCATTGTACCGCGCACCGATCGGCGCCACCCAAAAACCCACCCATCGCCGCCCCGTCGCGATCGTGCCGCGCGCCCATCTGACCCCGCAGCTGGCCGAAGGCCGCATTGTGTTGGATCTGGGCGACGACCGCTTCTGGCTGCTGCCCCGCGACCTGGCTGATCGAACACTTTTCTTCACCATGCGTCATGGCGTGTCAGAAGTCGAGAGCAAGACCCACCGGGTCGGCCGGCGGCTCGCGAACGTCTTGGATACCGAGCGTGGGATTCCGAGGGCAGAGGCGGTCGGAGCGGCGCTCGCTCGCATGGTGGGCGTGGTCGGCCAACAATTGGGGTACCTGCACCTGCACAACTATCTGGATCCCCGGACATTCCAGCATCTCATCAGCCACAGCCCGAATACGGAACAACTCTGCCGGCGGATCGCGAACGCACTGATGCCGGAACGAACCGACTCCATTCAGCCTGCCGTCGAGGCGACGTTGGAGTCCCAAGACTTCGGGTGGGTGACCGGCGTGGAAAAACAAGCGGAGGTCGAGGCGGCTGCACAGGCCTTCGGGGTCGATGCGAAAATCGCGAAGCGACTCATCAAACATCCGTTCTACAGTTATCCCGGCGGGCATTCGTTTTTCGATCTCTATGTTGATGTGATCGATGGCCTGCATCGGTTGGGCCACTCCCATCCCGGGCAGGTGCTGTGCCTCTACACCCATAGTTCGACCTTGCGCGCGCTACGGATCTATCTCGATCCCCGTCCGTTCCGCGAGGCTTTTTCCGAATTTGGAGAATATAAGGA
>JACCYV010000092.1 GCA_013696305.1 Nitrospira sp. | reverse complement strand
CCTCTCCGCGAACTGGCGCGCTACATCTCTAGCCGCCGGAGCTAACAGAGCGAATGGCTTATGGCGATCCAGAGAGATCCTTTCCGTGCTATTAGCTATGTGCCATACGCCATAAGCTCCCCCTCATTATGAAAGCTCTCGTCACCGGAGCAACCGGATTTATCGGCGGCGCCGTGGCGCGTGCTTTAGTCAAGGCCGGCGTCGATGTCCGCGTCGTATCCCGAAAGAATGCGGACCTTCAGAATCTCACCGGACTTCCTGTCGAACAGGTCGATGGGGACTTGCGCGATCGTGATTCGCTCCGGCGCGCCCTGACCGGCTGCGGGCAGCTCTACCATGTGGCGGCGCATTATGCTTTGTGGGCCAAAGACCCTTCGATCTTTTACGACATCAATGTCACCGGCACGAAAATGCTGCTGGAAGCGGCCCGCGAGGCCGGCGTCGAACGCATGGTCTATTGCAGCACCATCGGCGCGATCGGCCTACCGCAGGGCGGAGGGCTCGGGACGGAAAAGATCCCTGTTTCGATGAATCAAATGGCCGGTCACTATAAACGGTCCAAATATCTGGCCGAACAGGAAGTATTGAGATTGGCGCGGGAAGGGTTGCCCGTCATCATCGTGAACCCCAGCGCGCCGGTCGGAGAAGCGGATGTGAAGCCGACTCCCACCGGCCAGATCATCGTGGATTTTATGCAAGGCCGGATGCCCGCCTATATTGAAACCGGCATGAACCTGATCGACGTGGACGATGTGGCTGCCGGCCATCTGCTGGCTATGCAGAAAGGCCGCCCCGGCGAACGGTACATCCTCGGCAACCAGAATCTGCTGTTGAACGACATTTTCCAGATTCTGAGCCGTCTTACAGGCATCAACGCCCCGCGGGTCAAACTGCCGCGCCTGGCGATTCTACCTCTGGCCTATATCAATCAATGGGTCTCGAATCTATCGGGCTTGCCGCCGCGTATTCCGCTGGAAGGCGTGCGCATGGCCAAGTACAACATGCATTACGACTGCCGCAAGGCCATCACCGAGCTCGGCCTCCCTCAAACGCCGGTGGAGGTGGCGCTGGAGAAGGCCGTGCGATGGTTCCGCAATCATGGCTACGCCTAATCGGATGCTGAAAAAAAAGCATCAATCTGCGTGCCCGGCTCGACAGGATCCTCAATGTACCCCAAGGGTGCGCCTGCGGCCTTGTCGGGAAGGACGCGCGTTGCGCGTCGGGGTTGGGTGGGTGAGAATGACGCCTTTTTGAGCATCCTTTGACTCATCAAATGGAACTCGTCCTCCTTCTATTCAAAACGGTTTGGTTTCGCCCCTACGTTTTTGTCTTCCTCACGGCGTTTCTCTTTTCGGCTGGCGCCTTGATCGGCTGGCCGAGAACCTGGCGCTTCTGGCTCATCAGCTGGATCACGGCCTTCGTTTGCGAGTTTTCCTCGACACGGAACGGCTTTCCCTTCGGCTGGTACCACTACAACGGCTCCACCGTCGCACAGGAACTGTACCTTACGAACATCCCTTTCATGGCCTCGATTTCGTTCTCCTTCCTGCTGTACGCCAGTTATTGTGTCGCCCTGCTTTTCCTGCTGCCGATCCGGTCGGCATCCGACCTCATCGAGACACGGCGACTGCCTGATCTCCATTTCGACCTGCCCTGCCGCACCTCCTGGCCGGTCCTGGCGCTGACCGTGCTGTTTTTTGCTTACATCGACATGGTGATCGACCCGGTCGCGTTGCGAGGGGACCGCTGGTTCTTAGGGAAAATTTATTACTACCCTGTCCCCGGGGTGCATTTCGGCGTCCCGATAGCAAACTATGTCGGATGGGCCGTAGTCGGCACGCTCTCTCTCCTGATATATTTTCTCCTCGACCGGCGACTCCGCAGTCCATTACCGATGCACCACCCCTCCTCGACACATCGACTGCTGCTGGGTGCGGGACTCTATTATGGGGTGTTGGCGTTCAACCTCGGTGTGACGTTCTGGATCGGCGAATTGCTTCAGGGCACTGTCGGCCTACTGATGTACGTGCCGGTGACGGCTGTCCTGTTCTTCCGGATCCTGCCTCCGCAAACATCTGCGTCGTCATGAATGCGATCACCTCTCGCGCGCCGGCGAGATTGGCATTCATTCCGATGACTCTGTATATTGTACACAGCCCCTGTCCTTGAGCTACGAGGTGTGCGCGCGTGAGAAAACTTTGCGGATTTCTGTTATTTGGATTCTTAGTCATCCTTGCTGTTTTGGGGTGGTTCGGGTACGAATCCTATACCAGCGGGTTTAGCGCCAAAGACGAGCCCAACGCATTGGAAGCCCTGATTGCCAGGCAACTCCGGCATCTGGCAATCCCGATTGAAAACCGACGGCTCCGCAATCCCCTACCCCTGACGAATGAATTGCTCCAGGAAGCCCGCGCCCACTTCGCCGACCATTGCGCGACCTGTCATGCCAACGACGGCAGCGGACAAACCGTCATCGGCCGGAATGTGTATCCAAAGGCCCTGGATCTTCGCCTGCCGGAAATCCAAACCATGTCCGATGGAGAGCTGTTTTTCATTATTCAAAACGGCATTCGCTTCACCGGCATGCCCGGCTGGGGCACCGGCGATCCCGCGATAGACGGGGGCAGCTGGCAACTCGTGCATTTCATTCGCCACTTGCCCAGCCTCACCGAAGAAGAACTGAGTGAGATGAAAGCATTGAATCCTAAGACGAAAAAGGAATCGGAGGAAGAACTCATGTTCGACCAGTTCCTCGGAGGAGACGATGCGGCCGCATCCGGGACCGCCGGCTCCCATCAACACTAAGCCGCTCCAGAAAGGATGACCCTGTGACTTTCCTGCGCCTCCTCACCGTTGCCCTGATGCTGATCTGTACGCCGGTCCTGGCAGCCGCCCATGGCAGCGGCCAGCATGTGCTCGGCGTGGTGACCGCCATCGACACCGTGCACATCGAGATTAAGACTCCGAAAGGCCAGTCGGTATCCGTACGGCTCACGGATAAAACCCAATACAAGTCGAAGAATATTCGCCGGCCGAAGAGCCCGCCTCAAGTGGGAGACCGCGTGGTGGTAGAAGCCGAGAAAGATGCCGGCGGCTTGATTGCCAAGGAAGTTCACTTCTCGGATTCCAAACCGAAAACGACTCCATAAAGAATCCATGCCTGAGGTTCACCTTCAATCTGCGCAAGAGACACGAACCGGCAGCTTTCGTCCATTTTTCATGCGGATGCTGGTCATGGGCATGGCCGTCTTCCTGGCCGTGACCGTCGTGCCCGGCATCGAATCGAACAGTCTTGGGGCCGGTGTGGCAGCGGTGCTCGTGTTGACCTTGTTGAACACGCTGATTCGGCCGTTGCTCTATCTGCTCTCGCTGCCGTTGATCGTCCTGTCGCTCGGCCTGTTTCTGTTGGTGATCAATGCCCTGCTGCTTCAGCTTACCGCCGCTCTCGTCAAAGGGTTTACCGTCGCCGGCTTCTGGGCCTCTTTTTGGGGCGCCCTCGTCATCAGCGTCGTGAGCGCCATTCTCAACGGAATTCTCGCCGTCGAGCATACCCGGGTCTCCGCCATCGACCGATCCCACCGTCCTCCAACGATCATCAATCCCGATTAAGCACCCGCATCAAAAAAAGCCCGCCGTTGAATGCGCCTTCCTTGAGTTACCATCATCCGGCTGCTACAATGCGCCCCGACGCTCGACATGTAACACAGAGAGAGCGCACAACCTATAAGGAGCACCATGTTTCGAACGGGCTGCGGGTCATGGCTCACCATAAGAGTCCATACGCATCGATGAACAATCGGTGACCCTCTGCGTGGTCGGTAGCATTCTGCATAGAGGTCGATGAGTCCTCCAGTCGAACTATCCAAAGCTGCGGCCGAAACCTATCTTCAACGCACCCTCACCTCCGTCCTCAACGGATTGCCGGCCGATGCCGCATTGGTGGCCATTTTTCATCAGGAACAGGGGCCGCTGACCACGCAGGTGCACCGTGGATTTACACCCCGCGACGTCCAATCGATTGTGCGCACGCTCTCCTCGCATCACGTGCTGACGACGGTGCCTTCCCCCACTGACCCCGACGCCTCACGCACCATGCGCCTTCGCCTGATCACGCCGGGCGCGAAATCGCTCCTCGGCATGCCGTTGCGGCATCGCAACCGCACGTATGGCTTTTTGGTGATCGGACGGAAAGACAATGCCGACTACGCCAAAAAAGACAAGGCGATGCTGGAACAAGTCGGCGACGACATTAACAAAACCCTCGAACGGGACAGCCTGTTCGATCTGAACGTCATCCTCAGCCGTCCGTTGGTCGTGCCGGAACCGATCCCATCGGCCGCAGGGGCGGATGTGTATACGGCGCCGGCCTCCCACGCGACGCCGGAGATTCAGGAGAAAATCGTCAACCTGCTCGATGAACTGGGACAGACCCTGCCGTTCGATCGCGCGTGGATCGGAGCCTATGACCCGCTCGCCGGAAATGTCGAAGTCCTCGGCATTGCGGGAGAACCGAAGACCGACCCAAAGGACCAAAAAAAGGATCTCAAAGCGGGCCAGCGCCTGGCACTAGACGCATCCGCCGCCGGATGGGTCGTTCGCCATCGGAAACCCCGCGTCGACCATGATCTGGCATCGACCCAGGGCCGCTTTCTCGATCACAAACACCTGTACAAAGACCGGTTCCAGTCGTCGCTCGTCTTGCCGTTTTTTCTGCGTGGACAGGTCGGCGGCACCATTACATTGGCGTCGAAGGAGGCAGATCGTTTCGCGGTGTCCGATGCCCGCCAGCTCGAACCGATCAACCTGAAATTGGTGGAATTGCTTCAGGCGGCTCCGCCCGCGGCATCCAGCGCCGCCAAGGTTGAAGGGGCGCCCGATGCCGAGCCCGGATCAACCCCTCTGACCTCGGCGGAACCCGTCATCCGGAAACAGGAACGGCAAGCCGCCATCGGAGAGTTCAGCGCCTTCCTTGCCACTGAAGTTCGCGAACCCCTGGCCTCGATTCGAGCTCAGTTGGAGGAGGTCACGGCAGAGGGCATCCTTGATTTCGACCCGCAGACCCGCGTGGAGAATGCGATGCGAGATCTGATCCGCATCGAAGCCATCCTCAATGAAATTCTCGACTTCGCCAAACCGTTGGATCTCAATCGCCGGCTCTGCCGCGTGCCTGAAATGGTCGAAAACGCTCTCACGGTGGTGGCCACGGAGTTAGAAGCGACCCGCATTCAAGTGGTCAAAGAATATGCAGGACTCCTCGCCCCGGTACGGGCCGATGAGGGTAAGATGCAGCAGGTCTTTCTCAGCATTTTTAAGAATGCGATCGAGGCGATGACGCCGGGCGGCATCCTGACGATCTCGATGAGCAATCAGAGGGCGGCGCGACATCTGGAAGTCCAGATCCTGATCAAGAACAACGGCGCGCCCATCCCTCCGGAACATCTCGACAAGGTGTTCGAGCCGTTCTTCACCACCAAACGATCCGGCACCGGATTGGGCCTCGCCACGGTGAAAAAAATTGTGGAAGAACACCAAGGCAGCATTGGTATTTCGGGAACGCCGGGCGAGGGAACGACGGTCACCATAGGCCTGCCCGGTGTCAGCCGCGGCCCCGCGCATCGGTACCGAGGACGCGGCCGGCGCCCACCCCGCCGCCCAACCGCCTGATCCGAGTACCTTCTCCTAAGATCCTCTATTCCCTCGTGATAGTGGGTCATC
>JACCYV010000067.1 GCA_013696305.1 Nitrospira sp. | reverse complement strand
AGAATTGCTCGATCGACAGATTGACGCTCATCGTGAGCGGCGGTACTTTTGGGAAGGCATCCTGCCAGGCACGGAGTTGTCGACAGGCCTCCTCGCAACTCCATTCACCCAGCGGTGCCAGCATTCCCAGTTCCGCAGCAGTCGTGAGGAAGGCATGCGGCATCATGAGCCCATGCTCCGGATGCTGCCACCGGATGAGGGCCTCGAAGCCTGCGACCTGCCCCGTCTCCAAGGTGATGATCGGCTGATAATGCAGCCGGAACTCCTTCCGCTCCAGTGCCTGACGGAGATCCGTTTCCAGCTTCAGCCGCGTCATCGCCTGGTCGTGCATGACGTGATCGAAAATGGCAAAGCCGGACCGGCCGAACGCCTTGGCGCGATGCATCGCCGTCGTCGCGTCCCTCAACACATGGTCCGCATCTTCATACCTTGTCGTACTGGAGGTGATGCCGAGAATGGCCGTGAGGAAGATGTCCTGCCCGTCGAGAGGAAACGGCGCCGAGAATTCCTGCCGGACTCGTTCCGCCACTCTGATTGTGTTGTCGTCGGATTTGAGATTGTCCAAAAGGAACAGGAAGTCTTCCCCGCCCGGTCGCGCAAGAGTATCGGCCGAACGGATCCGCCGCAGCATTCGCTGACTGACATCGATGAGCAGGCGATCGGCCGCCGAAGGACCGAGACTGTCGTGTACGATCTTGAATCCCTCGAGACCCAGGTACAGCACGGCAAACAAATGCGCCGTATCGCGACGGTTCCGGAGAACGACCCGGTTGACACGATCGAGAAACAACGAGCGATTGGGTAGGCCGGTGAGCGGGTCGTGGAAGGCTTCGAGAAACAACCGTTGTTCGGCTTGGCGTTTCTCTTCGATGAGTTTTTTTCGTTCCAGCGCCTGCGACACCGCATGCGGCAGCCGGCTCAGGCGGTCCTTTAAGAGATAATCCGAAGCGCCGGCTTTCATACATTCCACCGCCATGTCTTCACCGATGCACCCGGATACGATGATCAACGGAATCTCCACCCCACACTCTTTCATGAGCAACAAGGCCGTCTTTCCATCGAATTGAGGGAGAGAAAAATCCGACAGGATTAAGTCAGGCAGAGTGTGCAATTCCCTGAGATAGTCCTCCCTGGTATCCACGCGACGGCAAATCGGATCGAACCCCGCCTCGCCCAGCGTCTCGAGAATCAATTCGGCATCGACGAGACTATCTTCAATTAGAAGCAGATTGAAGCTGGTGCGCATGGAGATTCAACAATACCGATCTTCAATATGTACAAGAAGGAAGCGGGACGGCGGCTCGTGAAACGTACTATAAAGGCAGAATGAGATTTGACCAATCGAATTGAGTGAAACGGCTGCTAAGAAACAACCCACTTAGGGCCATACGTCCTGAGGAGACTGCTTAGGCTATCACCGCAATGAACAGAGGCTTGCGACGTCCAAGGGTTGGTGACGTAGCAAAGCAGGCTTGCGGCGGGACATCCACCGAACTGTACCCGGCAGTACAAAGATATCTTACATCCGCCCTTCGTCGATTTCGATGACATCGACCCAGGTCGTCGCAGAAGGCAGAGTAGCCACCGGCACCCCGCGTTTCGTCGCAATGGCTTGGATGCGTCCTTCAAAGCGCTGCTTCGCGGCCTCGTCTTTCGGTCCTCCGGTTAGAAGCCCCTGCGACCACTGTGCAATCTCTTCGTCGGAACGTTTAAAGCCATTCGCCTTTACCCAGGCCACCAACTTTTCATCACTCTCAGCGGCCAGAACCAGCTGCTCGAAGGCGTTCGGATCGATCTGCAAAAAGTCGATCAGGTACTTATCGAACCCGATCGTGATGTAGTTATAGTCCTGAATCTTGCCCGCGTGCCGCAGGCGAACCTTGTCAATGAACCGCCCGAGATGCGCGATGCCGCCGAGCAAAACTTTCGGGCTACGGGGAAATTCTTGGTGAATCATATGAATGATTGGTCCTTTTTCAAGGGTGGACGACTTTCAAACCGAGCACCTCTTCAAACGAATCATAATCACGGTCATTGTGGAGAAGGCTGTGCCCACGTAATAAACAAAAGGTCGCAATCAAGGAATCGATCGTCTTGCGAACAGTTCGCCCTGCAGCACGAAGCCGTCGATAGTTCAGAGCCGCTTCAACGGCCAATTCAATAGTCCCTACTTCAAAGATTTCGAATCGTAAGAGATTCTCCTGAACCACAGCGAATTGTCGATCAGCCGTGATACCTTGCAGCACTTCGCACAGAATCAAATCGGTGAGACCGAGCCTCTCTCTCGTCAGCTGGCTGTCCAGCCATTCAGCGTGGGGCGTCGGCGTTCCACGAAGATAGTCGATCCACACCGTCGTATCGACGATAGTCATGAAGCCGCCTTGATACGACCTTCCCGCATCGCTCCGAGATCGCCTTCCCACGCAACTTTGCCACGTAAACGCCGCACACCTTCTTGCCCCTTGACCTTGATAAGCAAACGAAGTCCCTCCTCAACCACGGCTTTCTTGGTGGAAAGGCCGGTCGCCTTTATCGCCTGCCGCATGAGGCTGTTGTCGATGACGATGTTCGTCCGCATGGGGGCCTCCGCCCGTGATGTGTATAGTTTTATAAATAATACACACGCGTGAGGAGAGAAGCAAGAAGTATCGAGGAAAGAGGAAAAGTGGCGGTCCTGAACCCTTCTAGAATTCTCTCAGGTGCGATCGTTCGAACGCAAGCTTCGTTCAATTCCAGCTTCCTTTCGGCCCAGTCCCGGTGAGTCCCGTTCCTCCAAATCGTGCGACAGCAGGCCAGAGATTGCGGGAGGGATTTTTTTAAAAAAGACTCTCCAGATACTTCCTCTGGCCGATCTGATTCATCGATATGATGCGGATGACCGACGCACCGAGGCCTTACGATAGCCCAGCGACAAGAGAAGCATCTTCAGAAGATTATC
>JACCYV010000370.1 GCA_013696305.1 Nitrospira sp. | reverse complement strand
CAGGCCGATCCTGATCTCGGCGCATTTCTCAAAAATGTGACGATGCACGAGGATCTCTAGCCCGGATTATTCATGAATGCCGTGGCGAGGCGTTCGAGACCGAAGCCCGTCGAGGCTTCTCGCAAGTAAGGCCGATGCAGGCGTACTTGCAGTCCGTCGAGGAGGCCGAACGAGAAAAGCCACGCCGGGCGAGAGGATCGGACGACGTAGCAGGTATTCATGAATAGTCCGGGCTAACCCGCATGATTCGTGAACGTGTCTGTTGCAATCGCGGACTCGCCGCTGCGACAGGCCGTCGGCGGGCGTGCTTGCCACTCAATCTCTCAACCTACTGTTCAGGTATGCTACGGTCCTTCGCGGTCGCCCGCGCAAGACTCGGGCGCCTCACCGGCGTCCGCAAACGTGACGCTCCTTACTCTTCGAGTCGCGGATCCCCCCTGGCGACTCCACGCTTTCGCGACGAACCGTCATCAATCATGCGGGCTAGCGGCTCCTCTCGTAAGCGCGAATTTCTCCAAAAATAACCTGTCGCTCTTCTTTTAAATCTCCAGCACCAGTCCGATCTCGACCACCTGTTCGGCCGGCAGATGGAAGTAGGAACTGGCTCGCTGAGTATTCCGTGACAACACCACAAAAAGTTTTTCCCTCCAGATCGCCATCCCCGGTTTTGGAGTCGCCAAAAACGTAATCCTGCTCAGGAAGAACGTCGTCTCCTCGACCGGGAGGACATGGCCGTGCGCCGCGAGTTGGGTGAGGACACGCGGAATGTCCGGCGTTTCCATGAATCCGCATCGCGCCACGACCTGGAACAGGTTGTTTCGAATAACGGTGATCTCCAGCGGGCCTCCGGAAGGTACGTACGGCACGTGCTCCGTGCGGACCGTGAGCAGATACACGTGCTCGTGGATCGATTTATTGTGTTTGACGTTTTGCAGGAGGGCGGGCGGGGTCACGTCCGGATACTGAGATAAAAACACGGCGCGCCCGGCTGTTCTGCATTCCACGGCCGACAAGACTTCCTTGACGAATTGCAGGAGGGGAGGAAATTGCGCGCGCAGGTGGTCTGCCACGATGGCTCGACCCCGCGCCCACGTGCTCATCACGGTAAAAATGGCCGCGCCGAGGAGGAGCGGGAACCATCCGCCATGGGGAATTTTTTTGGCATTGGCCAGAAAAAAAGCGAGGTCGATGCAGAGAAAGAAGGCGACGGTCAAGGCGGCCACCGGCGAGCGCCACTTCCAATGCGCCTGAGCGACCCTATACATGAGCAGGGTCGTGATCATCATGGAGCCTGAGACGGCAATTCCATAGGCTGCGGCCAGGTTACTCGACGATCCGAAGGACAGGATCAGCCCGACCGTTCCGATGAACATCATCCAGTTCAGCATCCCAAAATAGATTTGGCCATGTTGCTGGGCCGACGTATGGGTAATCCGGAGCGGCGGGAGGTAGCCCAGCAGCACGGCTTGCAAGGTGAGCGAGAAGGCGCCGGACAGCATGGCTTGAGACGCAATCACCGTGGCGACGGTCGCCAGCGCGATCAAGGGATAGAGCATCCAATCCGGGGCCAACAGATAAAAAGGATTGGCGAGAGCGGCGGGATTTCTCATCAAGAGGGCGCCCTGGCCGAAATATTGGAGCAGCAGGGCCGGCAAGGCGATAGCAAACCAGCCGAGCTGTATCGGTCGACGCCCGAAATGGCCCATGTCGGCATAGAGCGCCTCGGCTCCGGTGAGGACAAGAAAGACACTGCCCAGGACTAAAAAGCCGATGCCCGCATGGCGCCAGAGAAATTCAATCGCATAGCTAGGATTGGCGGCAAGCAGGACCTCCGGAGTGTGAAGCAAGCTCCGGAGTCCAAGCAGCGCCATCGTGGCAAACCAGACCAGCATGATAGGCCCGAAGATGCTGCCGATTTTACCGGAGCCACGGCGCTGGATGCTGAAGAGTAGCGCAACGAGGGCGACGGTGATGGGAAGGATGTACGGGTTGAATACGTCGGTGGCCAGCGTCAGTCCCTCGACCGCGCTCAGAACGGAAATGGCCGGTGTGATGATGCCGTCGCTATAGAGAAAAGCGACGCCGATCAAGCCGAGGGTCGCGACCAGGCTCAACCTTTTGCGGAGGTTCACCGGGTGGGATCGCTGGCTGAGCGCCATGAGCGCCAGCATCCCGCCTTCGCCGTCGTTGTCGGCCTTCATCACGAACAGGAGATACTTCACGGTGACGACGAGGACGAGCGACCACACGATCAGGGACAGAATGCCCAGCACGTTGTCGGAGGTGACCGCCAGCCCGTGCGATTCATGAAAACATTCACGCAGGGCGTATAGCGGGCTCGTTCCGATGTCGCCATAGACCACTCCCAGGGCGGCCACCGCTAGTGATAGTGGAGGTTGCTGATGGTTGGAGTGCTTTGGCATGCGTACGGTTCGGAGCAGGGAGGCGGCGGCAACGGTTATGGTCCACGACGGCGGTCAGGACCGCGATCGAGTCGTTCGAATGATTATTTGATTAGAAGTTCGCTCGGCTGATCCTGGAACTCGTCCTGATAGATACGGAAGGTTTCCAAAAGCAAAGCCAGAATAATCGGGCCGAGGAAAAGGCCGAGCAACCCGAAGGAGGCCAATCCGCCCAGTGACGCAAAAAAGAGAAAGAGCATCGGCAGCCGCGCCTTGTTCCCGATCAGAAACGGCTGCAGAAGATTATCCATTAGGCCTACGAGTCCGATACCGATGCCGATCATGATACAGCCCTTCACGATGGAGCCTGTGACGAACAGATAGATGGCGACGGGAATCCAGACCAGCGAGGTGCCTCCGAACGGCAGCAATGAGAAGATGGCGGAGAGGGCGCCGAGAAAGATGGAAAATCGTACTCCGAGCGCCCAGTACGTCAGGCCAGCGGCCGTACCCTGAGCGAGGGCCGTCAGCAAGGTGCCCTGCATCACGGCACTGATGGTGCCATCCATCCGTTCGAAGATTTTGTTCTTGTGATCGGGTTCCAGCGGGATGGCCGCATAAAAGCTTTTATAGAAACGGTCGCCGTCGCGAAAGAAGAAGAACAGCGTAAAGACCATCACCAGAAAATCGGTCACGAACAGAAAGGCATTTTTGGCGAGGTCGGCGCCCTGTGCCAGCAGAAACGAGCTGACGACTTTTCCCCCTTCGAGCACGGACGATTCAAGCTGGCCGCTGTTTGACAAGACCAGGCGACCGAACAGGTCCTGGCTGAACCGGCCGACGACCGGGAGTTGCGAAATGGACATGCCCAGTTCGCGCAGCCGCCCTTCCCGAAACCACTGCGCCACCGTTTCGTAGGCCTGAACGGCTTCGTTGATCCCTAGAAAAATAAGATAGACGGCGGGCAGCACGGCGATCGCCAGGACCATCAACGTCATGAGAGCGGCCGCGAGAGGTCGACGGTCGTTCAAACGGACCAACAGCTTTCGGTAAAGAGGATAAAAGGTCGTCGCGAGAATGAGCGCCCACATAATCGGATAAAAGAACGGGCTCAGAATGATGCCCAGCTGCCAAATGAGCACGAGCAAGATGCAGAAGAACGTAAAGGAAAATAACTGCCTGCGAGTCACGGGTCCGCCAATCGTATATGAAGGAGCCGGGAACATGTCGCCCGCGATGTTCCGTCAGGCTGCGACGCACTATAGCATTTTTTTCGATGTGTCTGCCGATGGGATTTTTGGATGTCAGGCAGTTCGGCTGTCCTGAGTAATTGATCGTCGTATTGTGCGAGGCATGGCCGGGTGGCGAGGCCTCCGACCTGGAAAGTGACATGCATCTTCTGTTAGATTCCCGGACGGCCGCTGCGAACGATGATCGTCATCGCACGGGGCGAGACCGCCGACTTCAACTGGCAAGAAAGCCTTTTGAGACTGGGGGATCACCATCCATCGCGCGGCGCTTTCGGAAAGCCTGACACCAGCCACATGACTGCTTCAACGATACTAACGATCTCCGCCGTCGCACAGGAGCGCATCGTCGCTCTCATCGCCCGTGAACTCGGTGTTACTTCTCCGCAAGTTGCGGCGGCGGTCACCCTGCTGGACGGCGGAGCGACGGTGCCGTTCATTGCGCGTTACCGCAAAGAGGTTACCAGCAATCTTGACGACACGCATCTGCGCAATCTGGAAGAGCGGCTGTTGTACCTGCGCGAACTGGAAGAGCGCCGTGTGACGATCCTGGCGTCGATCGACGAGCAGGGCAAATTGACGGACGCGCTGCGCCGGGGCATCGAACAGGCGGCCACGAAGCAAACTGTGGAAGACATCTATCTGCCGTACAAGCCGAAGCGCCGCACGCGGGCACAGATTGCGCGCGAAGCCGGCCTGGAGCCATTAGCCAATGCGCTCTTTGCCGATCCGGCGCTCGATCCGGAACAGGAAGCTGCGAAGTACGTGAAGGAAGTGCCGGCAGCCGAGGGGGTCGAGGCCATCAACATTCCCGATGCGAAATCCGCGCTCGAAGGGGCTCGCGATATCCTGGTCGAGCGATTCGCCGAGACCGCCGGGTTGCTCGCCACTCTCCGTGCCAAGCTGTGGAACGAGGGCATCGTGACGTCCACGGTGATGGCCGGCAAAGAAACGGCCGAAGAGGAAAAGTTTCGTGATTATTACGCATATTCAGAGACCATTCGCACGATTCCCTCGCATCGCGCCCTGGCATTGTTCCGGGGTCGCACGTTAGGGGTGCTGAAAATCGACGTAGGCCTAGGCGAGAGCCTCGAGGTCCTGGTCCCGCATCCCTGCGCCTCCCTGATCGCGGCCCATTTCGGCATCGAGAACCGCGGGCGCCCCGCCGATAAATGGCTCGCCGACCTCTGCTACTGGACCTGGCGCGTGAAGATGCATTTACATCTCAGCACGGAGTTGCTGTTGCAGGTGCGTGAAGCGGCCGAAGCCGAAGCGATCAAGATTTTCGGTCGCAATCTCCATGAGCTGTTGCTGGCCGCACCCGCCGGCCCCAAAGCCGTGCTGGGCCTCGACCCCGGTTTCCGCACGGGCTGTAAAGTCGCGGTGGTGGATCCCACCGGGAAATTGTTGGAAACGGGAACCATCTACCCGCATCAGCCGCGTAACGACTGGCAGGGCTCGCTGGCGACGATCGCGCAGCTCGTGATTCGGCACGGCGTGGAGTTGATCTCGATCGGCAACGGAACCGCCAGCCGTGAAACCGACAAGCTCGCGGTCGAGGTGATCAAGCTGGTGATGGAAAAAAAAGTGGAACAGAAAGTGGCCAAGATCGTGGTGAGCGAGGCCGGCGCGTCCGTCTATTCGGCCTCGGCCTTTGCCGCGGCGGAGTTTCCGGTATTGGACGTAAGCCTGCGCGGGGCCGTGTCGATCGCCAGACGGTTGCAAGACCCATTGGCAGAACTGGTCAAGATCGATCCCAAATCGATCGGAGTCGGGCAGTATCAACATGACGTGAACCAGCGTGCCTTGGCGCGATCGCTCGATGCCACTGTCGAAGACTGCGTGAATGCCGTAGGCGTCGACGTCAACACGGCGTCCTCCCCGCTGCTGGCTCGGGTGTCAGGCCTGAATCGAGTATCGGCGCAGAATATCGTGGAGTACCGTGATGTCCACGGTCCGTTTCCGAACCGCGTCACCATTCGCAAGGTGCCGCGCCTGGGCGAGAAAACATTCGAGCAAGCGGCGGGTTTTTTGCGGATCAACGACGGGGACAACCCTCTGGACCGTTCCGCAGTGCACCCGGAAGCCTATCCGGTGGTCGAACACATTTTGGCGCATCTCAATAAAGGAATCGGCGAGGTGATGGGCCGTCCGGCGGTGTTGCGTGGACTTTCACCTGTTGAATTTACCAACGAGACCTTCGGCTTACCGACCGTGCGCGACATTCTAACTGAATTGGAAAAGCCTGGTCGTGACCCGCGTCCCGAATTCAAGACGGCGACCTTTCGGGAAGGGGTCGAATCGCTTGCCGACCTCCAGTCCGGCATGGTGCTCGAAGGGGTAGTGACCAATGTCGCCGCGTTCGGCGCGTTCGTCGACATCGGGGTGCATCAAGACGGGCTGGTACACGTGTCCGCCCTGGCGCAGAGGTTCGTCAAGGATCCCCACGAGGTCGTGAAAGCCGGCCAGATTGTGAAGGTCAAGGTGCTGGCCGTCGATGTCCCTCGCCAGCGTATCTCCCTGACCATGCGTATCGAGGACGCGCCGGTCGTCACGTCGTCTTCCCAGCCTCGTGCGGGAGCGGTGCGTGATACGCGCGATCGGGATCCGTCGAATCAGCCGCCGGTGCCGGCTCGGGTGCCTCAGCCGACCGGCGCATTTGCCATGGCAATGGCACGTGCCAAGCAAAAGAAATAAAGATTCGCGGTCATCCAACATCCAGTGGGATAGCAACGGTGTAGCAGGCTATGAAAAACATCGGGCGGGCTTTTCCAGCATCCTGTTAGGGTCTGACCTTGAAGAAGTTCCCGCCTTTGAGCCGCTCATCATCCGTGCCCCAGGCAATGTGCTTATCCAGCCGCTTGAGGAGCGGCACATGTTTGGAACAATGGATGTAGGCTTCCTCCACACCGATGATGATCCAGGCTTCGGCATGGCGACCACCCTTGATGTGAGTGGCCTCGATCATCGCTGGGGGAAGATGCAGCAAGTTGGCTGCCTCGTTCGAGTCGAGCACGCGGGCGCTTCCATTGACGTGGAGCCCGACAGTCGACTGATAGTAGTCGAGAAAGATCAGACCGATATGGGGATTGTCCAGCATATTGCCCACGCTGGCCAGTACGCCGTTGCCCCGATATTCCGGATAGGCGAGCGTCTTCTCATCCATCACCTGCACAAAGCCCGGCGCGCCGGCCCGAAACGAACAGTCACACTCGCCCTTGGCATCGGCGGTGGCGATGAACACCATTTCCATTCGTGCGATGAAGTCCTGCATCGGCTGATTCAGGTAATTGAGCATCTGATTCGCATAAAAGGCCGCAGTGCGATCGGACAAGCCGAATCGTTCCTGTGCCCGCTCTTCGCCCGATGATCCAGGCCATGTCATATCGAACGTTCCTTCCCTTTATTGCCAGGGTGTCACGATGCCGTCGTGATTGTCTCGCACCCGAGGGCGCGCTGTCGATGCCTGGTCCAGGGTCAGCGAGAGGCAGTGTCGGCTACAGTGGGCCGGAGGCAGTGTCGACAGCCTAGGGGAACAATGCGGAAGCGCAGGTAACGGCAGGAGTGTCCGTGCAGAGAGCGCTCAGACAGGCTCTCTGCACGGATGGAAGTTCATTTCATCTTCTTGGGATCTTGATAGACCATCAGGTGGGCATAGGGGCTGCCGTCGAACATAATATAGGCTCCTGACGGGTTCGGGGCCGTGGGTAGTTTGGTGGCCGCCGGGTCGAACGGCCACATCACCATCCAGTGCGGCGGCTCCTTGACCACTTTCGCTCCGACCTCCTGCTGCATCACCACTTTGTTGTTCTTCTCAAAGTGTGACCCCCCAAATGCCATATAGGCGATGCCCGGTAGAGTATTAGACGGCTTCGTCGCATGATTCATGAGATCGGTCATCCACTGATGGGCCGCGCCGTCCATGCATATGGGGTCCGGGTCAGGCAGATTCATGACCGTGGGTATGCACGTAAAGCCGTTCTCGCTTTTTTTGGCCTCGATCAATTTTCCGTCCGCTCCAAACACCATGACCCCGGCTTCGTTCGCGATGTGTTTCGGCGCCGCGCTGAGGGCTAACGCTGTCTGTTCCTTTTCAGACATGGCCTTGACCTCTTTGACCGAGGCGCCTTTACTGGGCGATGCGTAGGCATCGGTGGACAGGTAGGAGAGGCTGAATGGCACGGCGACGACCAGCAATAACACGACGGCGGGTATCATGGTGGCCTCCTTGGTTAAAAGTTGAACAGGGGTACTTGCGAGGGTAACCCATGCTAGCGCATTTGGAACATGAAAGCGATGCCGGAGGCGAGCGGCGAGGAACAATGGCCGTGAAACCGTGCAGGCCTCAGTTGGATAGGTTGTATTTCTTCAATTTCGTGAGCAGCGTCTTGTAGTCGATGTGGAGGATGTGGGCGGCTTTGGTTTTATTCCCGCCGTTGGCGTGCAGCACACGGTCGATGTGCTGCCGTTCGATCTCGTCGAGGGACAGTAGCGTTTGATCGTCAGGCCGGGTCGACGGCGGTGAGTGCGGGAGCACATGCAGTACCTCCTCGCGCGTGATCGGCCCTGTATGCGGACTCATCAACACGATCCGTTCGATGACATTGCGCAGCTCGCGGACGTTCCCCGGCCAACGGTAGGTCGTCAAATGCTCGAGGGCCTCCGGCGCGAGCGTCCGCGTCGTGCTGCCGCACATGCGAAGACTGCTTAGAATATGGCCGACGAGCGCGGGGAGATCGGCATGTCGTTCCCGGAGCGAAGGAACCCGCAACGTGACGGTGTTGACGCGATAGAGGAGGTCGTCGCGAAATCGGCCCTGTAACACTAATTCTTGTATGTCTCGATTGGTGGCGCAGATGATACGGACATCGGCGCGGAGCGTGCGGGTGCTGCCGACGGGACGGTATTCGTTGCGGTCGAGAAAGCGCAACAGGCTCACCTGC
The DNA here is from genome assembly GCA_013696305.1 of Nitrospira sp. Classification (GTDB taxonomy): domain Bacteria; phylum Nitrospirota; class Nitrospiria; order Nitrospirales; family Nitrospiraceae; genus Nitrospira_A. Next base: position 7,441 of record JACCYV010000370.1, on the reverse strand, counting down.
ATGGGACCTGGCATCTCGCCGATTTCATCCAGAAAGAGCGAGCCGCCGTCGGCGGCGGCGATCAGGCCCGGCTTGGCCGTCGTGGCGCCGGTAAACGCGCCTTTCTCGTATCCGAACAGTTCACTTTCCAACAACTCGCGACTTACCGCCCCGCAATTAACGGCGATGAAGGGCCCGTCGGCTCGAAGGCTTTGCGCGTGCAGCAGACGCGCCACGACTTCTTTGCCGGAGCCGGTTTCTCCCTGGATAAGAACCGGGGCTTGGGAGGGGGCGACCTGAGCGATCTGCGCGTATAACGTCCGCCAGGCTTGGCTCACGCCCGCGACAATCGCATCCTGGCGGTAGCCGCCGTGGCGCGCGGCCAGGTTCTCCCGCCGCAGGCCACGGACCGTCCGGAGTTTGGCGAGAGCGGACTTCACGGTCGCGCCGTCGAACGGAGTATCTTTCACAAGGAAATCCCAGGCCCCGTCTTTGATGGCTGCGACGGCATCCTTCACATCGCCATGGCCGGTTAAGACGATGACATCGACGTCGGGTTGATGTTCTTTCACCCAACGCACGACGGCTCTGCCGTCGGTGCCGGGCATGCGCAGATCGGTAATGACGCAGTCGAATGTGGCGGTGCGAAGGCGCTCAAGGCCCTGTTGTCCGCTTCCCACGCTCTGCACCGCGCAGCCTTCTTCGCGGAGCGCCTGTTCGACCATCAGGCGGACAAACTCTTCGTCGTCGATAATGAGGGTTTGCATACCGTGAGCCGTCACCGGTTCGCCGTCAGCTGATCGGCTGTGCGGGCGATAGCCGGGACACGACCGCTTCGACGCGTTCGGGAAAGGCGAGATAGAAGGTGCTGCCGGCTCCTGCCGTTGATTCGGCCCAGACCCGGCCGTTATGTTTGTCCAGGACCAGTTTCACGATGGCCAGGCCGACCCCCGTGCCTTCATAGTCCTGCGGACTGTGCAACCGCTCGAAGAGGCCGAAGATCTTGTCTCGCTGCGCGGCGTCGAAGCCGATGCCGTTGTCCTGTACCCACAGGATACGTTCGGTCGCCGTCTGCGTGCCGCCGATAATAATGGTTGGAATGAGGGTCCGGCGGGAAAACTTCGCGGCATTGTCGAGGAGATTGGCAATCGCCTGACGGACACTCACCGGCTCGCCGTAGAAATCGGCGAACGGCAATTCAAGGTGAACCTTCGGCTTCGGTCCCTGTATGCCGCTGAACCGGTCGCTGATGAGCGTGGTGATCATCTCCAGAATGTTGAAGCGTTGGCGCGGCAGATCTTGTTGTTCCAATCGTGAATACTTCAGCAGGGCGTCGATCATGTGCGTGAGACGCAAAGCGGAACGTCGGATGACGTCGATATGGTGGCAGGTCTGCGCATCGCCGCTGTCGGCGAATTGTTTTTCCAGCAAGGAGGAGAAGCCTTCGATTTCGCGCAACGGACCCTTGAGGTCGTGCGCGACTGAATAGGTAAAGGCTTCGAGCTCTTTGGTCTTGCGGGCAACGGCGGCGGTTTGTTCGTGCAGGCTGGTGACCATGGAGGAGAGGGAAGCGGCGAGGGTGCCGACTTCATCCCGGCTTGGCCAGGTTTCGAATTGGGCCGTGAGGTCGTGATGGGCGACGCGGTCGGCCGTCACCGACAGACGCTGGAGTGGCCGGGCAATCTGCCGATTGACCAGGAGATAGATCATGGTGATCACCAGACCGAGAATGGCCACCAATCCGAGCGCGATGAGTCGAGCCTGCCGCAGAAGCAGATCGCCTTCCACCTTCATTTCCACATCGATATCTCGATGAGCGGCCACCAACTGATCCAGGTTATCGAATAGTTGCTCGATGAGCGCATCAGTGTTCATGGAGGGCGACGGCGTGACGGCGATCGTTGTATTGAGCAGCAGGGCGGCGCTCCACAACACCGCCAAGTCCTGGAGTGCCTGATCGATCTGCGAAATGGCGCGATCCTCCTGATCGACAAGATCCACTCGATGATGCTCGGTCAGCATACCGAAGAGAATCGGGTGGGTGCGCGCGGCATGGGTGGATCGGTACAGGTCAAGCGAGCTGCGAATCTGGTCGGCGTACCGATTCAGTTGTGCGAGGGTGTCGATCGCATTGGCCTTCGTCGCCTGTTCAAGAAACAGATGCAACCTCACATTCATTTCATAGGCGGAGCGTTGCATGGTAGCCGCCGTGACGATGGCCGGAACGGTAATGCGTTTGTGGCGGTCCACGTAACTGTTGATGCGGCTGAGGTAGAAGAGCAGCGCCGTCAGACTCAAGGCCAGCAGGCCGAGAATGACCCCGAAGGAGATGAAAAACTTCTGTCCGATCGAGCGGTCGTGCAGCCAACGCATGCGGACCTCGTGTGTGCGCCTACCGTATCATAGTGAACTGTCCCGTGCCAGTAAGGCCGATCAGCTCCGATAGATTGCTCCATCTGTTACTCCAACGACAGCGCGTCGATCTCGGTCCGCTCTCCGGGCTGCAAGCCATGTGAGAAGTCAGTGAGCCGCCGCCGCACCTTGCCACAGCATGTCATATCCCACTTCCTTGCTGTCGGAACACATGCGGGCCAGCGCGGCGAACTTACTGTGGAAGACCTGATCGGCGTGGGATCTTTCGTGATCCTCAAACGAGCGCCAATAGGTCACGATCACATAATGCTCGCCGGCGTTCCTTGATGCACTGAGTGAGCCTTCCTCGGACACGAAGCCTGAAAATTTGAACACCTGCCCGGCAATGAATCCTCCCTTGTCGCCTCCATAGGTATCCTTCACGACACTGCACATTTCACCGACGGCCAACTCCACGTCATCAAAGGTGACGCCAGGCTTGAGCGTGACGCTGTTGAATAACATCTTAGCGCCGAATGGGATCGTAATCGGACTGAACATGATGCCCTCCGTGATCGAATGAACCGGATCGGCCTGTCGGCAGGAACGACGGCCTACAGACCATGATTCTACCCTAATCCTTGATGGTGAACCGCTTCGATCACATGCTTGACGTTGCTCGTCCTGTTGCGCATCCTGCGTCGGAGGACGCCTCGTTCATGGCAAAGAGCTCGCTTTCTATCAGTGACTCGCTGATGGCCGCGCAGTTCACCACGATACAGGGCCCATCTCCGCGACGCTCCAGTGGTGAATTTGCCTAGCCATGAGTTCTTTCCAGTACCGGCTTCGCCGAGGATGGGTACCGTGGCATTGCCGGGTGCGATGCGTTGCATACGCTTCAACAAGGCCCTCAATGTCGGATCCTCCAAGACCAGGCAACTGCGTCGAAGGGAAAGCGCCAGCTGACGAGACTCCGGGGCCGTCAAAATGCGGAGTGGTGACGGAACGTTTATGAACTGTTGCGATTATCGGATTTCCTCCACGGCTTTTGTCCAGGCTCCTTGAGGGCTGAAGAGTGCGGCAAAAACGTGGTCCCATCCGCCAAGATCTGCACATTCATGCTGGTGAAGAATTCTTTGACACGTAGTCATGTCGGTCTGGACTATTTGCTATTGAGCCAGTGCATTAGATCACGCGGACGGTGATCGGCTATCCGGACCTGACGCCTCCGCTTCTGGAAAAAGACCGGAAGGCCGCGACGAGTCGCTTCGGCACGAATTTTTCTGGCGAGCGTGTGCTTTACGCGGTCCAAGATCACCACCACGGCTTCAATGGACCTCGTCTGTCCCTTGTTTGCGCCCGCTCCAACGTTCGACACCCCATGGCGCCGGGGGCGCGCCCGTTGTGCGATTGCCTTCACCGAATCACCGCCGAGGACCAGGATGACCATGGACTGCCCTTCTGCGTGCAACGTTGACCTACGGTTTCGGCCGCGGCAGGTCTTTGCCACGATCCAACCCCGGCTGTATCGGCATGGATGACAGGGCCTCGCGATATCGAATCTGGAGCTCTTCCCGCTGATCGGGGGCGAACAAGCGTCCCGCAGAACTGACTTTCGCCAGGAATTCTTCAGGCTCAAAGGTTACATCGAACGCGGCTGAGGCTTCCGGAACGTTCGGCATCTGCCGGTCATACTTGCTGATGTCGGGCCCCGGACTATGCCGATCGTGCACCTCGCTTAACGAAAGATGGAGGAGAGGTTCCCGGACCGAGAGCCAGCCCGTGGTCGTTTCTTCCTCGCCATGCTCGGTGGCATGGCTCAAATGGTAGTACACGCGTTCGGAAGGGGATGCCTGGGCGAGCGCTTTCGCCAACGCCGGCGCCAGTACTGTAATCTCTTCATCGCGGAAGGCTCTTATTTTGTCCGCCTGACCGGCAAACGACCTGTGGATAAAGTTTCGCCGTTCCCATACCCGAACGCCTCGAAGCAGGGTGCCGATTTCGCACGCGGTCAACCCGGCCGGGTGCGTATTGGCCGTCGAATCGGGATCCTGTTCCACGCGCACCTGGTTCAGGCCTGATTGGTAAATGGCTTTCGACGGCGCGGCGGGTGTATTTGCGCAACCGGCCACGACGGTCAGTCCTACAAGCAAGGCGAAGACATGGATCGACCAAGGATGTGTCTCGTTCGCGGTGTGTCGGATGCCGTTCATGGTTTCACCCCCGGCTGGTGAGCCAGCCCGACGTCCGGTGAAACGCGATCGAACCCATATTCCTGCAACAGTGTTTGGGTTTGAGGAGCGAGCAGGAATTCGATGAAGTCGCCGGCCTTTGAGATGTTTTTGGATGTCCACACGGCGGCAACCCCATAACGCACCGGTGTATGGGACTCTACCGGCGCCGTGTCCAATATTCGGACTTTAGCATTGGAGACCGCATCGGTGCGATACACGACACCGATCTCGGCTTCTCCTTTTGCCACGAGATCGAGCACGGCGCGAGAGTGCTCGCCGAACACGTATCGTGACTTCAGACGGAGTTCCAGGTTGCTATGTTTCAAGAATTGCGCCGCCACCTTTCCCACCGACGACGTTTTGGGATCGCCGACTGCGATTCTCCGGACCGGTACGGTTTCGAGATCATGGATCGATCCCACCGGTGCCGGAAGCGCGGTTCCGGTGATCAGCACCAATGAGGTGCCGGCATAGGCCCGTGTGGTTCCCTGAATGACCAATCCTTTTTTATCCAGCTGGTCGATCTCCTCAAACAACGACGGCAGGAAGAGATCCACCGGCGCGCCCTGCTCGATTTGGTTGCGAAGCGTTTGAGAGGGCCCATAGATGACCCGCACGTTGATCTCGCGGTGTTCGGCTTCAAAAAGCGGCAGCACTTTTCGAAGGGCCTCTTTGAGGCTATTGGCGGCGGCGATGGTGAGCGTCTCCGGCTGGGCCTGCGCCCACGGAACCAGCCACAGGGTGGTCGTCAGTAGACTGAAGAAGAGCCCGATCCTGAACAGTGCGTATCGTCGTCTCATGATAGTTCTCCGGTGACGGTAATTGATTCAGGTTATTAGAAATAGAATTGATATTGCACATTGATGCGGTTTTCGACGAGGTCCCGTCCGAATCCGGGTTGGCTTTCAAATGGAAACCGGTCAGGCGCGCGACCGCCGCTCCCCATGGTGATATTGGAGTAGTCGATCACCAGGCGGTTATTGTAGGTCCCGTCGAAGCTGTAATTGATGGCGGCCCCGAACTCTTTCACCAGGTCGTTGACCTGTTGGGTTGAAGGGTCCATAAATCCGTATCGAACGGCGAGTTCGAGCTTGCGCGGAATGATGTACTTGCCGACCTGCGCATACCACCCATAGGCTTGACCGAGGTTTACGGCCGGGCCCAGGAACTGCGCGGATGGAATGGTGTTAAGGTCGAACGCGATGGTTCCGCTGTCGGCGTTTCGCAATCTCTGGTGCCGGTAATAGCCTTCGGTTTGGAACGACCAGCCCTGATATTTGGCGATGAAATCGGCTTCATACGTTTGAAAATCCCAAATGCCGCCGGCGAGGAGGCGGCCGTTGTAGGCCTTCACCACAGCTTGCCGATAGGCACGCTCGACTATATCGGAACGGATCGAGCTGAGATAGTTTTGACCCGGGTTGTAGGCATAGCCAAAGGCAATAGCCGATTGCAGACTGCGCGAATTCAGGATGTCTCCCTGACCATAGCCGGGATTGCCCGCGATCTTGTATAGCAGCCGGGCGGTGTACATCATCTCTCCGGTCAGGAAGCGGGTATCATAATTGTAGGTGCGCGTCGTGGCCGCGCCCGGTGCGCCGGGTGTGCCGGTTTGGGGCAACACATTTTGGCTGACTGACGTGCCTTCCCGCGCCAGATTTGCGCCGACTCCTCCCCAGATTCCAAACGCATAGTTGACCTTGTATTGATCCTCATCGCTGGAAATGCTCACTCCGATATCGCGGCTGCTTTGTTGATTGGCGGCAAATGCGTTCTGGACGATCAGATTATCCGCAAAGGTCGACGTGGCCATCGAGCTGATCGTCGCGCGGTTGAACCACACTCGCTGCTGCCCGGCCTGAATCGTCAACCAGGGAATGTGCCATGACGACACATAGGCATCCAAAAGGCTGGCTCTTCCACTGCCCCCTTCCTGGTTCCAGGTCGTCTGATCGAAGGCCCATGAAATGTTGTAACGAAAATCCGGATCGAAGGCATAGCCCAGGAATTGGAGTCGGGCGCGCGGGACGGAAAACTGGTTGGAATCGCTCTGCTTCCTGATGGCGCGATATTCCACCTGGCCTCCCAGAATTTCCGGATTTCTCGAATCCCCGATGGTTCCCCAGGCTGAATTGTAGGCGCTATGGGTATAGCGAACCTGGGTGAGTAACCGTACTTTCAAAAAGAATTTAGAACCGACACGGAAGTTCAGCCCGTTGTTGACGTCCACACTAAAATTCGGCTTAGAGACCTGCTCTCGTGTCTCCAGGACCTTATTGCCTTTGTCGTATTCTTCCTGGGTGATGATGCCCTTGAGATAGAGATACTTGAGTCCGGGATCCTCGCCGGAGAAATACTCCCAGCGCCCGTCTTTTTTAACCAGCTGCCCTTCCTCGACTGCTTCCACCGACGGTATGGCCGCCGCCATGAGAGCGCCAAAAGAAAGGGCAAGAATAAATGCCGAATGTTTCATCTCACCACCTCCATGTGTGCAATTCATTGCGCGTTTAATTTATTTATAACTTATATATCAATATATTATGAAATCATCTGTATTCCGATGATGTATAATTACATTAACTTATATAAGTTTGTCAACAATGTTAACGCATTATTCACATCGTCCGACCGGCACGGTGTTCAGCTCGCAGAACCAGAGAGTAACTGACTCCACAAATTGTGCTGGCGAAGGTCGAAATCTCACGGAATGGCTGCAAAAACTGGCAATGCGTTATAAATGATAGTTGACATATTTTAAGCTATCATGATATTACGCATGCCGCCATGAGTGAAAAAAGCAAGGCCGAGCCGGCCTCAAACGTCGTCAATTCTCTTCGCGCGCGACGTATGGCGAAAGGCCTGTCCCAAGGCCAGCT
>JACCYV010000353.1 GCA_013696305.1 Nitrospira sp. | reverse complement strand
TGTCAAGGGGATGCATCCCCAGTTGACTGCGACGCCGTGCAGGATGAGAGATAGGCCCCATGCCTGGGCGTACTGCCGATTCTGACTGGAACGATTAAGTGCACAGACACTCACAGTTCGCCACCTCAAGCCTTCCTTCACGGCTCAATTCCTCTATCTGATGAACGTGGTTGTGCTTAGTTCAGACCTTTTCCCATCGTCACCATCGTCAACTTGCCAGCTTCACCCCCTTAGTGCTGATCAGCGCGTCAACAACTCTTCTTGATCTCGGACCCTTCCTTTTCACTACCAGCGCTTCCTCGCGATCACCCGGTTGAAGTCGCTCATTTTTTTCATGCCGCCGCTCCTTGAATGAGCCCGCTCAGGGCGGACTGGTGAGATTGGTGCCACGAATATTATAAAAGTAGCACCTAAAAGGCAAGCGCAGGAATACGCAAGAGATCCGTCCGAATAACATGGCGGTTGCCTGTCAGGCTACCTTCTGACTGCCTCGCCATGGAATGCGTGGTGACGGTCGAGGAGTCAATATGGAGGGAGGAACGAATCGACATTGAAGACGGTTCGCGCCGCCTGAACCTGACTTTTTGTCACTCGACCCGGAAGTGGATGAGCCTCGTCTCGCCGGTCGTCCCAGACCGCCGAACCACCGCCAGACTGTTTTTTGTGACCTCGTTGACGGTCGCGCTGATTCGAATGGAGAAGTGATCGCTACGCACAGCATATCCCCCCGTCAGGCGCAGCTCTTTGGCAATCGATTCCAGGCTGGCCACACGGTCGACATCTTGAAGACTGCGGTACGGCCGACCCAGAATCACCTCCGACGCCATCGCGGATGTGATACGGGGGTCCAGCACCTGAATGACGGCGAAGTGCGCGGTATTGAGGTTGATCAATCCATCGGGGATGGTGGGATAGACGGTGATGTATCGCGCAAGACGCAGGAGCGCGGCGTCCGTGACGCCTTTCACTAAATGCAATTCGTCCAGCGTTTGCAACGCGCTGTTCGACGCGCGATACGGAGGTTTCAGCGACTCATAATAAGAGCTTTCCGCCCCGGCCGGCTCCGCAATGTCATCCGGGTCAACCCAATCGGCGATCGCGTCCACCAACAGAGGATCTACCTGAACGAGCAGAAACAGCCGCTTGAAGCGAAGGATCGTGGACGAGCGTGTGTTCCCCGCTGGAACCGCCAGATCATTCAGGTTCAGTTTCCCCCGCTCATCTTCGATCGAAGCGGACACTACCCCGTCGCCGATCGGGCGGCCGGTGATCGGCATCGCCCACAGGTCGGTCAAGGCATCATAGGGTCTGCCGGTCTGTGCGTCTAAGAGCGCATCCTGTCGCAGCGCCGCACGAGCTGCCTGAACCCCGGCGCGAGCCAACGTGACGGCCTTGAACCCGTCCCGAAACGCACCCGCCTCTTTGAGTTCGCGTCGCGCATCGGCATCGAACCCTAGGAGCAGCGTGACCAACAAGGAGAGAATCAGCAAGGCGTACAGCAGCGCCATGCCGCGCTCATCATTCCTTATCATAGGTTGACACCAACAGCGTTATATCCGAGAGATGCGGAGCGTCAAATCTGGGCTTGACGTACAATCGCATCACTTGCAGCAGGTAGGGCGAGTCTTCCAGCTTGACCAATAGCATTAGAAGCTGGGGGAGGAGCACGCCCTCCAGCCGTAGCTCAACGGAGGTTTCTTTGTAGCCTTGTTTGGACGAGGAGGCCTGTGGCTGCATCGCGGTAATGCGATCTCGGATCTTCGCCCCAGCAGCCGATTCCTCCAGGTAGGACAACAGCGAGAACCTGCCTTTGCCGGCCGCCATACGCTCATCGAGTCGAGCCTGCTGATCCCGTGCGGCCCGATAGTCGGCTCCCAACGTCGTCAATTCCCGGATCGCGCGTTGCTTCCCGGCGATCAGGCGATCAATCCGGTCGAGCCGTTCCAGCAACGGGTCCATGACCAATACAAAAAACAATGCTGCCGCCGTCAGGACGCCGACTCCCAGCACCAGCAGTCGCTCCCGATGGGACAGGCTGCTCCATCGCTGGTGGATTATCTGTCTCATGCCGAATCTCTGCTCACCGTCATACGAAACAGAACCTGATTGGGGGTCGAGCCGACACGGGCGTCCTGAACCGTCACCTCGCGGACTCCCGGAAACGTCAACAGCCCCCGCTTCATCTTTTCAACCGATTCGAACGAATCGGTTTCCGCCTCGATCTGGATCGTCAAGGACTCGATCGTAAGCGAACCCACCTTGAGCGGAACTCCTTTCGGGAGATTTCGGACCAGATCGGCGAGAACCGACAGCATCTGCGGCTGATCTCCGCCCAAGAGATCGCGGGTTTTTCGAGTCGCCTGTACCAGACTCTTGGCCTGATCCAATTCATCCGTCACTACCTTGATGCCGGGGAATTGAGCCAGAAACTGGCTCCGCAACTCGGTCTTAAGTTCGTGCAGGCGCGCCTCCTTGAGCGTAGCCTGCACGAACAGATCGGCCACAGCCAGGAGAACGATCACGAGACCGGCCAGCCCGGTCTGCCACAAATGACGCCGCCGATCCTGACGTTGAGCCACGGTTGTGTTCATGACCCGCTTAAGGTCAATTTGAGAACCCCTTGTCCTGGAGCCGAGCGGACTGCGAATTCCGATGGACGGCCCCATGACCGCCAGACCAAAGGCGACGGCGTAGGCAGGGGAGAAGCGAGCGCGGTAGAGCTGCGGCGGACTGACATGTTCCAATTCCAAGCGCTGAGCGAGATGCATGGCCAAGTCTTTCATTTCGGCTCCTCCGCCACAAAACCAGGCAGAGCGCAAACGCTTGTGGGTGGAAGCCTCATACGCATGCAATGTCGCCCGAAGTTCTCGGACAAGCCTGCTGAATGCGGGCTCCATCTGCTCGGGCAACCATGTCCGTGCATGGCGCTCGGCCTCCGAGGGTAAGGCCGTCTCCTTGACTGAGCCTCGCGTCAGATGATCGGTGCCGCAGCGGACGGTCCGCACGAGCCACGGGTCCATTTGATAGGATAAACAGATGGTCGTTTTCGACGCACCGATATCGATGATCGCCAAGTCGCTCGGCAGTCGGGATTGTCGCTCGGTCAAGTGTCGCGCCAGTGAGAATAGGGCCAGGGCATCCACCTGAATCGCGTAGGGATCGATCCCCGCATCTGCGAGGCACCGGACATGAGTCGCCAGCGTCGACTTTTGGGCCACCGCTACCAAGACCTGAGAAGCGATTCCCTGTTTCGCCGGCTTGGTCTGTGCTAGATGAGTGAGAAGTTGGTAGTCGACTGCGACCTCCTCCAGGGGCAAGGGGATTCTGCTTTCGACCTCGCCGGGAACCACCTGCGCCAATGTCTTCGAGTCAACGAACGGAAGTGTGAGCGTCCTGATGAATAGGTCGCCACAGGGGATCGCGGTCATTATTCGCATGCCGGCCAATCGGTAGGTCTGAACGAACTGCTTGAGGAGCTCGACTCTTCGGTCATCTCCGATCGTCTCCTGTGCCGCGAGCTGAATCTCCTGCTTGAAATACGTGACCGTTTCCCGGCCCCCCAGTGTGCGGCGGAAACGCACGGCCTTGATAGCCGTGTGACCGATATCGAGTCCAAGGGTGTCAGTGACCATAGTTCATGAGGGGTACAGGGATAAGGGATGTATAGTAAAGACCACTAAGCTCCGACTGACGTTAGAGCCGCACAAAGACTCAGTTCGTTTTTCTGATGCCCCTCTTTACCCCTGCTTAAAGGGCTACCTGCAAATTCGAAAGCGGCCCATTCAGCGTGACTCTGAACGGCAGCCCCGGTGTATTCGGCACGAGTGCGGTCACGTTCAGTCGTTGTTTGAGTGCTTCGGACAGAGTCAGCGAGAGGGTCAGAGACAAGTGGCTGGTCACGAACGGCTCGTGCGGAACCAGCACGCCTTCTCCGCTGAGCATGCCGTCCGGGCTCTCTCCCTTCAGCGCTTCGATCCGGCACGTCTCTGCTTGGCAACGGACTCGTCCGCTGAGACTGGATATACCGAGGGAGGGAATGACCAGCGGACCGAGGGGCATCTGCTCTAAGGTCAGCCCGCTCAGTTCCACCTGCCAAGTTCCTTCCCCCAGCCACACCTTGTCGGCATGGGAAAGGTCGCTCCAGCGCTGCTCGAATTGAGTCCGCAGAGTTCCCTTCTTGATCAGGGGTAGCGGCAGTTTGGCAAGATCAAGCTGCTCGATGGTGCCCAGCAATTGCGCGGGACCAGTCAAGGACCAAGAAGCCAAAAAGAGTTGAGTTTTCAGCAAGCCCTGACCCGCTCCGAGCCGGCCGGTCCCTTCAAACTCAGGCTGCCCTCGCAGCAGACTGCCCAGCTTGACCTTGAGTTGCACTTGTTCCGCTTGCAGAGGAGGAAGACCGGGGACGACGAATGAGAGTTGATTCCAGGCGATGCCGGCCGGCCAGAGCGCTGCCCACCGTTCCGTGCGAATCTCAACACCAGAGTGTTTTGACAAGTGAGTCAACAACGTGGCATGCAACGGGTCATAGGGAAAGGTGAGGATCAGAAACAACCCGACCATGAGGATGGCGTACACAATCCATCCCGCCGGGGCTGCGTAGAGGATCTGAGGAATTCGGAGGTTCATAAGGACTGTGCTGGAATCACGACCCAATCGAGAAAGGTTCTCGGTTCATTCCTCGCGTTGACCAACGTCAGCTCGATCATCACCGCGCGTGGGAGAGACTTCCTGGATTGTCCGTCCCACTCGTCTACCCACGCCCGCAGGGCCCCGTCGTAATAGCGCAAGTTCAACGCCGTCACGCCGGTGGCCAGGTCCACACGCTCCACCGCTTGGGGGACGAGTCCCTGAAGATTATGGAGCGAGAAGCGCGCCAAACGATCGCCCTCCCGGGTATAGAGCACCCGCGCTAGGTCTGCTTCAGGAACCTCCGGGCGATAGCGAACATGGCTCGCCGAGACAAAGGCCAGCAGATCAGCCGGCCGACCGTCACGCTCCCCGTTGCGCGCGCTCCAGGGAAATCGACGTTGGAGGCGCGCCATCATCAGCTCTTCCGTGATCCGCGTGAGGCAAATCCGCGCCTGGTGTTCCCGCCCGTGCTCTTCGTCGATCGCCTGGACAATACGAGAGGTGCTGGAGAACGTGAGCGATACCATGGCCGCCAGGATGGCGAGGATCGCGATCGCAACGAGGACCTCGATCAGCGTGTAGCCGGCTTCAGAGTTCCTGCGGGGGCTCAAGGAAGACATAGCTCGTGACCTCCACCTTCTCCTCCGTCTCTCCTCGAGCCCAGGAGACGCGGACCCGCACCTCGCGGACCACCTCGAGAGGAGTCGCTGAGACCATGCGCGCCCACCGGAAGCGCGAGGCTCGATCCTTGTCCTCGACCTGGATCTGCGAGCCGGGCGGCGGATTCTGAAAGTCGCCGGTCTGCTCGCCGATCGGCGGAAACGGCATGATCTCAATCTCGAACAGTTTTTCCTGAGCCAAGAACGTCGCGGTCGTGACGGTGCGCGCATGCTCGAACAGCTCGATGTCCCGATTCCGCAAGCCCAGCAACACAGGCAGCGCAAGGCCCAGGATCGCCAGCGCCAGCATCACCTCAAGCAACGTGAAGCCTCGCTCCGTCATGGTCTGAATGCTCCACCGAAGGGCAGGACGGGGGGAGGAGGGAGCCGTTGAAAAAATGAAAGATAGGCGTCCGGAATCGCCGGTACCGGAGGCTCACGATACTCCTCCATCACCTGGACGGCGCCAGTGAGCGGATTCAGGATCAGCGTCATTGCCTGTTCGCTCTGATCCGAGAGATGGATGACGGCTTGCTCAGCCCGCCCGCCTGGAAAGAACTGAACAAAGACTTTGCCGGCAGTCACTTTGCCGTGCTGAGCGGTGCGGATATCCACAAACCGGGCCTTGGAGGGAAGCGCCCCTCGATAGGCCAACGAAGGGTCAGCAGGGAGACGATCCCCATCGGTCGTGACCCGCATCGCCCAATATGAGCGTTGATCCAGATCGAAGTAGAGCCGGTAGAGTATCTTCGAGGAGGAGGCGGCGGTGAACAGGGACTGCATGGCACCGATCAATTGCCGACTGGACGAAGGCAACGGATTACCCGCCCCCGTCTGTGGCAGCACCAGCGCGAACACGAGCCCAAGCAAGGCGAGCGTCATGATGATCTCGATGAGGGTAAAGCCATGCTCGTGGAGACGGGCAAGAGCATCCCTTGCCCCTGTCCCTTCGCCTGTCTTACTCTTTGTCCAGCTCCCAATTCGTGATGTCGGCATTCTTTCCTTCCCCGCCACTTTCTGCGTCTCCTGCTAGGGAGATCACTTCAAAATCACCCCGGGGGCTCGGGCTCAGATATTTGTACGGGGTGCCCCATGGATCGTTCGGGACATTCGGCAGGTACCCCCCGGCCTTCCATTTCTTGGGGACCGTTCCCACGGTGGGTTTCTCGACCAGCGCTATCAGTCCCTGTTCCGTGCTCGGGAAGATGCTGTTATCCATCTTATACAATTGAAGCGCGCCTTCGATGTGCCTGATCTGGACTTTGGCGGCGGTACGCCTCGCATCATCGGTTCGCCCGGCGATCCGAGGCACCACGAGGGCGGCTAAAATGGCCAGGATCGCCACCACCACCATGATCTCAATGAAGGTAAACCCCCCCTCGCTGAAAGTACGATTTG
>JACCYV010000314.1 GCA_013696305.1 Nitrospira sp. | reverse complement strand
AGCCGTCTGATCGGCGGGACCCTCCCATGTCCGACCGTACAGTGACCAACCAACTGACCGACGATGAACGTGGCATCGAAGCCGCGCTCCGTCCGCAAAGCCTGCGGGAATATGTCGGTCAGCCTCGAATGAAGGAAGCCTTGGAGATCTGCATCCAGGCGGCCAAGCGCCGCGGCGAGGCCCTGGATCATGCAATTTTCTACGGACCGCCAGGGCTCGGCAAGACGACGATCGCCCACATTATTGCGCGAGAGATGGGATCGGCCATTCGATCGACCTCCGGGCTGGTCCTCAGTCACGCCGGCGATCTCGCCGCAATCCTGACCAATTTGCAAGAACGGGACGTGTTGTTCATCGATGAGATCCACCGGTTGCCGGCGTCTGTCGAAGAAGCGCTCTATCCGGCCATGGAAGACTACCAGCTCGATTTAGTCGTCGGGCAAGGGGCGTCGACCAGAACGATCAAGCTGGAATTGCCTCGGTTTACCCTCGTCGGAGCCACAACCAGGGCCGGGGCCTTGACCTCGCCGTTGCGGGACCGGTTCGGCCTTGTTCACAGGCTGGATTTTTATTCTGCCCAGGAACTCGCTGACATCGTCACGAGATCGGCAGGATTGCTGCATATTCCGATCGATGCGGCCGGTGCCGCGGAGATTGCTCGCCGGGCCCGTGGCACGCCACGCATCGTGAATCGGCTTATTAAACGGATCAGGGACTATGCCGAGATCAAGGCCGAAGGGCGCATCACGCAACAGGTGGCTCAGGATGCGTTGGTCTGGCTGGCCGTTGATGCCGCCGGATTGGATGAGATGGATCGCAAGATCCTTCTGACGGTGATCGAGAAGTTTCACGGCGGGCCGGTCGGAGTGGATTCCCTGGCTGCGGCCGTGCAGGAGGATAAGGGCACCCTGGAAGACGTGTACGAACCCTATCTGATTCAGGCGGGATTTTTGGAGCGGACTGGCCGAGGTCGCCAGGCGACCAGGTTGGCCTTCGAACATTTCAAGAAACAGAAAGATCTTCTGTCCCTGGCCGGGGAGAGCGCGTCCATCACAACTCCTTGAATCACCAGGCCTATCCTTGCAATGGACTTGGACCATCCTGTAGGATACTCACTTGTCCAAGTTCACGACCGTGAATCTGGACCCGTTGCACTGACACCCCTTTCAGAGGCGGGCTCCGCGAGAAGGAACATCCCCCCGTCATGTCGGAAGATTTGCGAGAACATCGGCAGGAAATAGACCGAATCGACGATCAGATTTTACGCCTGCTGAATGAGCGTTCGAAGTCCGTCATCGAAATCGGTAAATTGAAAAAGTTGAAAGACGCCGAGGCGCAACTTCATACCCCGGCGCGCGAGGCGGCCATCTTTGAACGGCTCAGCCAACAGAATACCGGGCCGTTTCCAACCGAGGCCATCCGGGCGGTCTACCGGGAAATCATGTCGGCCTCCCTCTCACTTGAAGGACCGCAAAGAGTGGCCTACCTCGGACCGCGCGCCACGTTCACACATATGGCCTGCATGCAGAAGTTCGGCTCATCCGCCCAATACATCCCCGTCAACAGCATTAAAGACGTATTCAGTGAAGTGGAGCGGGGACGCGCGCATTTTGGAGTCGTGCCGATCGAGAATACCACCGAAGGCGTGGTGAATTACACGCTCGATATGTTCATCGACTCCAGCTTATTGATCTATGGCGAAGTGTTGCAGGAGGTGGCGCATCATCTCATGTCCAAGAATGGCGTCACGGGAGATATCAAGCGGATTTATTCGCATCCCCATGCCATCGCGCAATGCCGCAATTGGCTGGAAACGCATCTGCCCCATGTGCCGATGTCGGAAGTGGCCAGCACGGCACGGGCCGCCGAATTGTGTGTCGATGATCCCGCCGCCGCCGCCATCGCGTCGGAATTGGCCGCCGAATTGTACGGGCTGAAAGTGATTACGGCACGGACGGAGGACAACATCAACAACTTCACGCGGTTCCTTGTCCTGTCGCAAAAGCCTCCGGAACGAACCGGTCGCGACAAGACATCGTTGATGCTGTCGATCAAAGATAAAGTCGGCGGGCTGTATGATCTGTTGCGACCGTTCGCCTCCCACGGCCTCAACATGACCAAGATCGAATCGCGTCCCTCTCGTCGCAAGGCTTGGGAGTACATTTTCTTTGTCGACATCGAGGGGCACATCGACGAAGAACGGCTCAAGAAGGCGGCGGAAGAGGTGAAGAGCCGCTGCCTGTTTATGAAGATTCTCGGGTCGTATCCCGCCCATACGTGAGGATGACGTAACACCATGGCGTTGAAGGTGCATCCCGATATTGCCTCCCTCGTTCCGTACGTCCCCGGCAAACCCATCGAAGAGCTGCAGCGAGAGCTGGCACTCCCCCGTGCCATCAAATTGGCCTCCAATGAAAATCCGATCGGCCCGTCCCCCAAGGCCCTTGCCGTGCTGG
>JACCYV010000312.1 GCA_013696305.1 Nitrospira sp. | reverse complement strand
AGTCCTATCCAGCCGTCTATCTCGACTGCATGATCGAAGTTCGCAACATTACGAAACGGTACGGAAACCTCACCGCGATCGATCGCGTGACCTTTCGCGTCGAAAAAGGCGAGGTCCTGGCCTTCCTGGGCCCGAATGGCGCAGGGAAAACTACGACCATGCGCATTCTCACTTGCTTCATGCCTGCGACGGAAGGGTCAGCCCACGTGGCAGGCTTCGATTGCGCGGACCAATCTGAAGAGGTCAAAAAACGAATAGGCTATCTGCCTGAAACACCTCCAGTGTATCAGGAACTCACCGTCTTCGAGTATCTCTCTTTCGTGGGCAAACTCCGCGGACTGAGCGGCGCAGACCTGACAACCGGAATGGATCGGGTGATGGAGCGGCTTTCACTGGGATCCGTCCGACAGAGGCTTATCGCCAATCTCTCGCGGGGGTATCGCCAGCGCGTCGGCCTTGCCCAAGCGCTGATCCACGACCCACCTGTCCTGATCCTGGATGAGCCGACAGTCGGCCTCGATCCGAAACAGATTATAGAAATTAGAGAATTAATCAAGAGCCTGGCCGGGTCCCACTCCGTCATTTTAAGCACACACATTCTTCCCGAGGCCACCGCTGTCTGCCAGCGGGTAGTCATCATCAACGGCGGCCGAATTATCGCCGAAGATACACCGGCGCAATTGTCGGCCAGGCTGCGACGGTCAGAAAAGATCAGCCTTACCCTCAAGACCCCGCCCGCCGATACACTCCACCGGTTCCGCGAGATAGCCGGCGTGGAGCATGTGCTGGCAACCCCGGATCCGCACACGGTCCTCATCGAGTGCGTTTTGGGCAAGGATATTCGGGAAGAGGTTGCACGCTTCGCCGTGAGGAACGACTGGGGCCTGCTCGAAATGAAACCCGTTTCCATGACCTTGGAAGACGTCTTTCTGCGGCTCACTCAACATGAAGACGGCCTGTCGAAACCCGACGCCATCACAGAGAACAACCACCACTGAATTTATGACGCCCGTTCAAGCCATTATCTCGAAGGAACTGCGCTCCTATTTCGTCTCTCCTATTCTTTATGTAGTCGCTGGGGTCTTCCTCCTGACCTTTGGCTTTCTGGCGTACCTCTACATCGTCTTTACCGGAGCTCAGGCCGTTCAGTTGATGCAAATGCAGGGAAGTGCGCCGATCAATTTGAACGACTTGGTCTTCCGCAACCTCTTCACCAGCATGCGATTCGTCCTGCTCTTGATCCTTCCCATCTTGACGATGCGCCTCCTGGCTGAGGAACGGAAGCTTCGCACCTTTGAATTCCTCATGACGGCACCGGTGCGGATCTGGGACATCGTCGTCGGGAAATTCATGGGCGCGTATCTCGTATTTATCGGGATGTTGCTCATGACCACATTGGTCCCCCTCACGCTGGCACTCTTCAGCGACTTTGATTGGCATCCTGTTCTGACCGGTTATCTCGGATTGACCTTGCTCGGCGGGTTCTTCCTCGCAGTGGGCCTCTTTGCTTCATCCATTACCGAGAATCAAATTGTGGCGGCCTTTACCAGCTTTGGCCTGCTTTTGATGTGCTGGCTCCTGGCCGGACTCGGCTCGCTCTTGGGGGATACGCCAGCCGGCCATGTCGTCTCTTATCTTTCATTTATGGAACACTTCGACCATCTGGTCCGTGGTTTGATCGATACGAAAGACCTGCTCTACTATATTAGTGGGACCGTCTTGATGCTGTTCCTTGCCCACCGTATTGTGGATGCTGCTCGATGGAAATAACACGCCGCACCATTCCCGTTGGCGCTCTCGGAGCGGGCTTGGCCGTGGCCGGCCTGATTGTCTATTCCTTGGTGCCCGACCGGCTCTGGCTCGTCACCCTCTTGGAAGGGTCGGCCCTAGTCTGCCTCATCTGGTTTTTTGCGAATTATTTCGACCGCCTAAAAACCTTTTCCGCTCAGCGGTCGACTCGCATGGGAGCGAACAGTGCGCTCATGGTGGTGCTTTTTATGACCATTTTAACGATCGTCAATTTCCTCGGAGCCCGCCATTCGATCCGCTGGGATTTCTCCGAGAATCAGAACTATACACTCGCGCCGGAAACCCATCGCGTCCTTCGCAACCTGACCAGAGACGTCAGCATCACCGTCTTCACCAGAGAGAAGGACCCCGGCTATCAGGCCTATAAAGAACGGTTCGACAGTTACCGGCAGGCCAGTCCCAAGCTGACCATTCAGTTCATCGATCCTGAGCGCCAACCCAAGGTGGCGCAGAATTACGGCATCACCAGGACCGACATTGCCATTTTCGAAAGTGGTCCGCAGTCGGTGCGCATCACCTCGCCGGCTGAAGTGGAAATTACGGGAGCCCTGATCCGCGTGTCCAAAGACATTAAAAAGCGGCTCGTGTTTTTAGAAGGACACGGAGAGCGAAGCCTGGAGGATAAAGACCGCGGCGGACTGGCGCTGACAAAGGAGCTGCTGGAAAAACAGGGATACGACATCGGCACGCTCTCTTTGCTTCAGGAATCCGCCGTGCCCGAAAACACGGCGGTGCTGATCATTGCAGGTCCCCGTCGGGCGTTGACCAAGGAAGAGAAGGACCGCATTCGAGTCTATATCGTCAAGGGCGGACGTCTCCTGGTGCTGGTCGATCCGGACACGCAGGCCGGCATGGACGATCTGCTGGATACCTGGGGCCTGGAACTGGGCCGCGGCGTCTTGGTCGACCTACAAGATCGACTGGCGCAAGGCGATCTGACCGCTCTTCTAGTCCGCACCTTTACCGACCACGAAATTACACATGAACTGACCGCCGCCGTCTTGTTCCCCCTCACTCGACACCTCACCTTTCACGAGGACAAGGGAAAGGATTGGGACTATGTCCCGCTCGCACGAACGTCGCCGCGCAGCTGGGCGGAGACCGATATGAAGGGTCGGGTCGTGAGTTACAACGAAAAAGAGGATATCCAGGGACCTCTGGCATTGGCAGCGGCCTTGACTCCAAAACAGGCTCCCGAAGAAGGCAAGCCCCGACCTGCTGTGGTTATCGTCGGCAACTCCTCATTCGCCAGCAATGGATTTATCAATTTCGTCGGCAACAGTGATTTTTTTCAACGCACGGTCGGATGGCTCACGGAAGAGGGCGATCTTATTTCCCTCACGCCTAAAGATTCAGCGGTCCGACCCTTTATTCCCAACCCGCTCCAGGAGCGCATCCTGCTCTACGTGCAGGTCATTCTCCTGCCCGCGATGACCGTCCTCTGTGGCCTTCTGGTCTGGCGAAAACGGCGTCGTTTGTAACCCCATGAGGCGCTACTGGCCGACGTTACTGATGGCGGGGGTGTTGGTAGGTCTCGGGCTGTATCTCTATCTCGTCGAACTCCCCGAACAACGCACCGAAGAAGCGACTACCACGCAGGCTAAACGGATTCTGGCGTTCAACGAAGCAGAGATTACAACCTTGACTGTCCATAGCCAGTCCGGTGAAGTTATTCTGACACACGCTCCCGGCCAGGCATGGACCATTGCCGCGCCGATTCAAACCGACGCGGATCAACGCCAGGTGCAGGGTCTGCTCCACGCGCTCGTCACGGGAAACGTGTTGCGGCTGGTCGAGGCGCATCCTACTTCGTTAATGCCGTTCGGTCTCGATCGGCCCTCCACAGTCATCACACTGGGAGCCGGCAGTCGACAGGAAACCCTGTCCATCGGTGATGGCGGTCCACTGTCGTCCAGCCTATATATCCTCAGGGCCTCGGACGAAACGGTGCTTTTGACGGACCTGGCGCCGAAAGACTTTCTGAACAAAACGCTGCTCTCGCTGCGCCGCAAAGAACTGCTGCAATTCTCCCAGCACGATACAGAACAACTCCGTCTCACCTACCCCACGACGGAAATCGTGCTTTACGCACAAGAGGAGAAACCAAAAAAGAAATGGAAGATCCGCTATCCTATTGAGGCCGAAGCCGACCGAACCCACGTTCAAACCTTGCTCTTCCGTCTGGAAGACTTGAAGGCGCTCGCCATCGTCGACCCGGGACCGGAACGGGATAAACTCCTATCCTCTTTCAACAAACCCAAAGTGAAAATCACCCTGCATGCCGCAGGCGCCGATCATGTCGTGCGGCTCTTTCAGCCAGACCCCGCCGGCAGAGAGGCCTATGCCCAGACCATGCTCGACGGTCCGATTTACAAAGTCAGTCCTTCGGCCATTAAGGATCTCACCAAGGACCTCTTTACGCTCCAAGACAAACGGTTGCTCGGCATAGATCTCGGCGACATTGCCATGCTTTCCATCAAGACACGGGATGAGCAATACGTGCTCATTCATCAGCACAATGAGTGGGTGCTCGAAGATCAGCCGACTGAGAAAATTCGTCAGGACGTGGCGGACTTAGTCGTGAGCCGCATCGTCAATCTTCCGGCAGAAGAGCGGGTCCTGAAGCAAGCCGGCCAACTCGCACCCTATGGACTGGTAGCTCCCGTGGCCGAGTTCGTCGCCACTGGTAAAGACGGACGTGTCGCCGGGCGCCTTGCACTGGGCAATCAAGTCGGCGGCCTCCTCTATGCCATCGGCCATCGTATTCCCGGTGTATTTCAAGTACGCCCGGACTTGCTGACGCAGATTCCCTCCCGATTGGCCCTCCTCGGGCAGGAAGCAGGAGCCGGACCCTGAGGGCTCGCTGAAGTGTTTCCAGACGGTGACGGTATGTGCTACTGTACCGGCATTATTTTGCTTAGGGAGGATCTTTCCATGATGTACATACAGCCGCAGGGTGCTCTTGTCTTGTCCTTATTTTTGCTCGTACTCAGCGCCTGTGCAACCGAAGGGACGACCGCCAGCAGTGACTCCACAAAGTCCATGACTTCCAGTTCGCCCGTGAAAGTCGTAACCCAAGCCTCAGCGCCATCCTATGACTCACAGCAAGCCTGCCTGACGCGCATTCCGTCCGGAGGGACTGCCGGCACACGAATGCTCGCCGAACAAGGCTGTCGACGAGAGGGACCGATCAGTTCATCGCTGCTCGGAGCAACCGATACAAAGAACCGTAACCAAATGGCATCGGGCAGCGTCGAGGACAGCCTGGATGGCTGCATGGCGCGGATTCCACAAACTTCTTCCGCCGGGCAACACATGTTAGCGGCGGAAAGCTGCAAGCGGGATCAAGCGAATCATCGATAATTAGCTCTCCCGCCATTACTTGCCTTTCTCCGAAGGTGGCAGCCACCACCTTCGGAGGAAACGGTAGTAACCCCGTCTTATTAGTCTACAAAACTTTATCGTTCCTTGAGGGCGCCGGCGCGTTGCAACGACCGGCAAATCATCTGCCCTCGTACGCTCCTTTTACTCCACTTATTTTGATGAGGGCCGCAACTTACGGCGATGCTTAAGTGACTTTGTGAAGCGGGGCCGGATTTTCTCTCACACGACACCCTGTCCTGGGGTGAGGCGGATTCGTCGACCGAACCACGCGCTACCCGATGCCAGTACAAACAACACCATTCCAATACCCAAGACGCTGGCTGTCGAACCGAGCAATTCTGCTATCCATCCAAAAAAACTCATTCCCACCATCGAGGTGGCCGTGGCAACGGCCGTGTATACAGCCATCACTCGTCCCACCATTCCGGGCGGAGCCACTTCTTGAATGATACCCCAGGCAATAGGAGTCCAGGCGCCAAACCCGACTCCAATACAGGCCACGAGTACCGCGATAATTCGTAAGTCTTGAGTCCAGGTCAGCGCAATGACGGACAGACCTGCAAGGGCGCACGACGCCGTGATAGCCGATACTCGTCGAGTGAGCGTCCATGCACTCAACCGGATCAAGCCGAGCGAGGTGAGAAGGAGGCCCACTCCGAGCCACGACCAAAGGTAACCGACTTCGACGGGTCCGAGGCCGAGCATGTTTCGTCCGAATACGGGGAAGAGCGTCGTAAAGGCGCCCGTACCGAACGTATATATCGACGCCAATAAA
>JACCYV010000303.1 GCA_013696305.1 Nitrospira sp. | reverse complement strand
CTTCGAGAGATTTTCGAGCACCAGCGCCAACTCTTTTAATCCCCTGCCTGAGCGGCCGCTGCTGTCTCGCAATATCTGATACGGATGGTTCTCTCGCACCATGGCCGCCACCAAATCGTGCGCCTTTTTAGGTCCGACACCTTCCACCAGCACGAGCACACGATGCCAGCTGACGGCGTCCTGGGGATTCACTGCCACACGCAAATGCGCCAGAAGATCCTTTACGTGCGCCGCATCGATGAACTTGATCCCGCCCCGCTTCACAAACGGCAATCCGCAGCGCGACAGTTCGATTTCAAGATCGAAGGAGTGAAAGCTGGATCGAAAGAGCACCGCAATGTCATTTAATGGAACGCCCTCTTCCCGCAGTTCCAGAATCTTTTGAGCCACAAACCGAGATTGCGCATTTTCCCCGGACGCCTCTACTAAGGCAGGCAGCGGACCATCCAGCTTGCGCGTGAACAAATGCTTCGTATATTTTTCCGGCGCTTCCTGAATAATCTCGTTGGCTACACTCAGAATCGGCTGCGTGCTGCGGTAATTTTCTTCCAGCTTGTAGATCTTTGCGCCCGGAAACCAGGTGGGAAATTCCATGATGTTGCGGAACGTCGCACCCCGAAAGGCATAAATGGATTGCGAATCGTCCCCGACGACCATGACATTGTCGTGAGTGGCCGCCAGCTTACGAATAAGCTCCGCTTGCAGCCGATTGGTATCCTGATATTCATCAACAAGAATATACCGGAATCGTTCGGAAATGGCCCGCTGAGTGGCCTCATCCTTGGTCAACAAGTCCCGCAGTAAGACCAGCAGGTCATCGTAGTCGAGCAGTTGGCGTTGCCGCTTCGCAGCGTGATAGGCTCGCTGCAGTTTTCCAAGATCATCGAGATGGTCTGCGAAGTGCGAAAACTCTTCGAGAACAATGTCCTCCAGCCCGCGCAACGTGTTTTCACACTTACTGTAGATCTCCGCGATCGTTCCCTTGCGAGGGAACCGTTTATCTTTTTCATTGAGTCCCATTTGGGCGCGCAATAGAGCAATGAGATCTTCGGCATCGCCCCGATCCATGATCGTAAACCTAGGCTCGATCCCGAGCACTCGCCCATGGCGCCGGAGCAGCATATTGGCCACCGAGTGAAAGGTCCCCCCGCAAACTCGCTGGCTGCGCGATCCGATCAAGCCTCCTACGCGTCCCAGCATCTCCTCGGAGGACTTTCGCGTAAAGGTCAACAGAAGAATGTGCGAAGGATCCACGCCGGAATCGATCAAATAAGCGACGCGGTGAACAAGTGTGCGAGTCTTGCCGCTGCCGGCGCCGGCGATCACGAGCGCGGGACCATCGCCCGCCGTGACGGCCGCATACTGTTGGGCATTGAGGGCCCTCGCATAGTCCAAGGAGAGCTTTGGAACGCGACCCTGGTCTGCAGTCCGTTTGAGAATGTAGGGCGTACTGTCTCGGTTCATGATGACATCCGACTTCGCAGTGAGGCGCATGACGGTAGCGGTCGCGCTGTATAACATATCATTGGATCCCTTGCAACGACAGAACACGCAACGCAGGCCCGTGAATGGTCGGACAAGATCAACACTTGGACCTTGAAATCGAGTTGTATATAATGCCCAACGGGCAGAGGACCTTTATGACCGTCAGACAACCTTCGTTCGCTCAACAGATGCAAATCGTTGCGGAGCTTATGCTCGCCGTGGCGGGCGAATCCGTGTCGATGATCAAACGTGCCGTTCCTGAACAGGCGTTGAAACTCAAGCGCCAGGACGAGTGGACCATTTACCTCGAATTTTTGCGCATCATGTTCAACCTGACCGATCGCGTATCGATGCTGCACATTCCGCTCAAAGAACAGCCGCAGTTCATGGATGAGCTGACGGACGCGGTAATCGACCAACTCAAAAAAGCACTGGAACCGGCGTTTGGAGCCGGCAGCGATCAGACGGAGATTGTGATAACCATCGGGGCGGCCGTGGCGGAAAGCCGTCAGACCTACGAACGTTACCGTTTCCTTGTGACCGAAAACAGCCCGGCCAAGAACGACATGTATCGCGATTTCAGCGATCGCATTGCCCGCCTGGTCGGAGCCTCGGGTAATCCACAGGTGACAGCCGCCGCAACTCTTTGCATCAGTGCCGTGATCCCGGCACTGAGCGGCATTTTCGAGGGCGAGGCTCCGCCGGCCGTCTCCGACACATCGGCGAATCCTGCCATGCCCGCTGAAAGCGGAACTCCTCGGGGAGCCACCGGCACCGACATTAAACTTGTCAGTGTCATGTCGACCATCAAAGGCGAAGAGGTCGAGACGCGATGGGGGCTCCATCCACGTTTTCGTCAAGACCTGACGCAAGAAGAGGCGAAGCAACTCACGACCACCATGAATCGTGTCGCCAAAATCCTCGGAGAACGTTACGCAGCCGTCGCTTTTTCCGATCAGTGGGCCTCCTGGCACAAAGCCGGACACGCCTGACGCAGCATTCCGGAAGCATGACCCCCGGTCTTCTTCCTCAGCTATCGATCATATCCTACGGAGGCCTCGTGCAAGCACCCGATCAAAGACAACCCCCGCATGACATCGTTCCGAAAAACCTGCTCCGCCTTGGTGAATTGGCACGAAACCTGTGGTGGAGTTGGAACCCAACGGCAAGGCAACTGTTCGAGTCCATCGATCCGACCCTCTGGTTTCTGACCCATCACAATCCTGTTCAACTACTCTCCAGCGTAAAACCCGAGCGTCTCTCCACATTGGCGAGCGATCCGAATTTCGTGCGCCGGTATTCCGCCGTCCTACGCACCTTCGACGAATATCTAAGTGATAAAAAAACGTGGGCGGCGACGGAATTCCCCGCGCTCCAAAATTCCCCGATCGCTTACTTCTCAGCGGAATTCGGACTGCATATTTCGATTCCCATCTATAGTGGAGGCCTAGGTATTCTGGCTGGAGACCATTGCAAGGAAGCCAGTGACTTAGGGATACCTCTCGTCGGCATCGGCTTCATGTACCCGCAAGGGTATTTCAAGCAACGTATCAATCCAGAAGGCTGGCAGGAAGCGACTTATGCGCCGTTCAATCGGCAGGATTCACCTATTCACCAAGCCATGACCACGGCCGGCATTCCTTGTTCCATTAAAGTCGAGATCGGCCACCGCCAGGTGACCGTCCTCGTATGGCAGGTTCGCGCCGGACGCATGTCGCTGTTCCTGATTGATACCGACGTGCCTGAAAATACCCCGGAAGATCGCGCGCTCTCCGCGCGGTTATATGGTGGCGACCAGGAGATGAGGCTTTGCCAGGAATTTCTATTAGGCATCGGCGGCGTTCGTGTTCTGCGCGCCCTCGGCATCAACCCGGCCGTTTGGCATTGTAATGAAGGCCATTCAGCCTTCTTGACTGTGGAGCGCATCCGCGAACTCGTCTCAGCGGGGCACAGTCATGCGGAGGCGAGTGACCTGGTTCGACAGAGTACGGTCTTTACGACGCACACCCCGGTCCCCGCCGGACATGATGTCTTCCCCTTTCATCTCATGGACCGTTATTTCACGAACTATTGGGGCCAACTCGGCTTGGCCCGAGAAGAATTTTTGCGTCTTGGCGAAACGCCCGAAAGCGCAGGGAACGGATTCAACATGACGGCCCTCGCCATGCGCCTCTCTGCCCATGTCAATGGAGTCAGTCGCGAGCATGGCCGGGTGTCTCGTCATATGTGGCAACACTTGTGGCCAGGGTTGGCGGAAGACCTCGTTCCCATCCGACATCTGACGAACGGCATCCATGCGCCGACCTGGATCTCCCCGGAGTCGAATTCCCTGTATACCAAATACCTCAGTCCAGACTGGGCAGAGCGGATCGACGACCCAACCATCTGGCAACGCGTGACGGACCTGCCGGATCATGAATTGTGGGCCGTCCGGCAGACCAGCAGACGAAAACTCATGCGCTTTATTCGCGAGCGCGCACGCGACGGATGGATTCGTGGTCACCTTCAACCTATGCAAGCCATCGCCAGGGGAACCCTCCTTGACCCAGAAGCCCTCACCATCGGATTTGCCAGGCGGTTCGCGACATATAAACGCGCAACCCTCTTATTTCGCGATCTCGACCGCCTCAAACAACTACTCCACAATCGGTGGCGACCCGTCCAAATCGTGTTTGCCGGAAAAGCGCACCCGGCCGACGAACCGGGGCGGTATTTTATCCACGAAGTCCTTAATTTTTGCAATGATCACAAGATCGGCGGGCATGTCGCTTTCCTCGAGGACTACGATATGCACATGGCGAAATACCTCGTCCAGGGCGTCGACGTCTGGCTCAATACTCCGAGAGCCCCTCTCGAGGCTAGCGGCACCAGCGGACAAAAAGCTGCGCTGAATGGCGTGATTAACCTCAGCGTCTTGGATGGCTGGTGGCAGGAAGGATACAACGGCGCCAATGGGTGGGGCATCCAGCCACTTCCGGAAGAATCTGACACTCAGGCACAGGATGCCCATGATGCCGAACAGTTGTTCCGTTTCTTAGAACAGGAAGTCGTGCCGTTGTTTTACCAGCGCGATCTCGATGGCATTCCCCGGGGATGGCTGCACATTGTCAAAGAAAGCATCAGGACCATCGCTCCTCGCTTTTGCACCAAACGGATGGTCAAGGAATACATGAGGCAACTGTATGCACCTGCCGCCGCCCGTACCCCGAACAAATGGTAGTGTAATCCGTCGCAGGCAGGTTGCTTGGTGGCGTCACCGTTTTGCTGCATGGGCTCTCCCGGCCGGTCTTCTTCTGCTCGCATGGGTCGCACCCCTCCCGACCATGGCAGCCACATCCTCGCCTAAATCTGTCCTCACGCCTCTCGAACGACAAGCAATGACACGGTATCAGGCTGCCGAGTATGAGGAGGTTTTACAGGTGCTGCAGAGCCTGCCCGCAGACCAGCAACCAGGTCGGGAATTGATTCGTTACGCCATCCTGAGTCATCTAAAGCTTGGAAAGCCTGAAGCAGCCTGGAAACTCTATCCCAAACTCGTCGCCACGAATCGTCCAGACGAGGTGGAGTTGCTACAAGAACTCGCGCGGAGTTTTATTATCACCCGCGTCCGCGACTCTCAGGAACATATCCGCATTGCCGCTTATACTGCCCTGGCAGAAATGGGCGAAAGGGACACATTGCCGGTTCTCGAGGATGGCCTGTTGGATTCGTCGGCACTGGTCCGTGCGCGGGCTGCTGAAGGGATTGGACGAAGTGGCCTCGCGGGACAGTCATCGGCGCTGAAGCGGACGTTGCGTGATGAATCTCCCGGTGTCCGCATTGCGGCAATCAACGCCCTTGGTGACGCGAAAGTCCCTGGCATTGCAGATCAGCTCACTGAAATCGCCCGGATCGATGAAGGGCCGGAATCCATTTTTGCGTTGGCTGGTTTATACAAACTCGGACGGACGGACGTGCTCACAGACATTTCCAACGCCGTCACCCTGCCCGATCCAGAGGTGCGAATGGCGGC
Organism: Nitrospira sp.; assembly: GCA_013696305.1. Lineage (GTDB taxonomy): Bacteria > Nitrospirota > Nitrospiria > Nitrospirales > Nitrospiraceae > Nitrospira_A. The sequence continues at coordinate 3,760 of JACCYV010000303.1, read as the reverse complement.
GCTGGGAATATTGGGCCGTCTCCGCCGCCCCTCCAGTCTTTCAGCTCTCAGTCAAGCCGTTTACGATCCCCACCCTGCCGTTCGGGCCTTCGCGGCGGGAGCTCTGGGAGAATTTGGCAGTGCCGACGGAATCGCTCCGTTGACCCACTCCGTGAGTGACGAAAATCCGCGCGTCCGTGCGGTGGCCGCCTCAAGCCTCGGACGCCTGGGTGCCCCCGAAACACGAAGCGTCCTTCAGCCTCTGCTACGAGATCTGGATGAGCATGTACGCATCAATGCCGTGGAGGCCTTGCTGCGCTTAGGTGACGCCAGCGCGATTTTGAGCGCCGCGGATCTCGCCCGACATCCCGATCCGTCGATTCGCGGAGAGACGGCCCAGGCCTTGGCGGCCGCGACCGCTCCCAGCGCCCTGACTCTGCTTGAGACCTTACTCCGGGATCAACAACCACTTCCACGTCTGATGGCCGCTCGCGCACTAGGAAAATTACGGCTGAGGTCACTCGTCGCTCCGCTCAAAATAGGGCTACAGGATTCGGATGCCGCCGTCCGCATTGCCTCGGCCGGGAGCCTATTTCACGTGCTGTCTCGGAAGGCCCATCAGGGGGGCGCCCGCTAGGGCTGACAACCATCATGCTCAGGTTCATAGGGCTGCTGGTGCTGCTCGTCATCTCATTTGGGTTCGGTTATCTCTGGGGGAAACAGCCGACGAATAATCTTGAGCAAACGGTTAAAGATTTCTCGCGGAATATGGTGGACACCACGCTGGGAATGGAGCGAGACTTCCACCGGCGCCAAAGCCTGGTTGACGCTAAAGCCCGGGTGATTCAGGCAAAGGCGGAATTGTTCAATAAGAATACGATCGAGGCCGCGAAGGAGTTGGCCGAAGCCGTGAAATCACTGGAGACGGTCACCCGAGGAGGGAGACCGATCGACCCTCAGGCACAGGTGAGAGAATTGACTGGAAAAATTAAGGAGCTCCGTCTCGAGTTGTCTCTCGGCAGGAAAGTCTCTTTCGTGAAACTCGACGAGGTTCAAAAAGAACTGGACGGTCTTTTGCACAAGTGACGCTGACACTACACGGCCGCCGGTTGCTTCTTCCACTTAGCAAGAATGCGCTCGACTCGCATCTTGACTACCATATCGCTGTCTTTCAATAAAGGCTTAATAGCCTCACGACCACGTTCATCACTAATCGCCTCAAGTGCCGCAGCAGCCGTCAACCGTGTATACCAGTCCTTATTTTGTAACATCTCTATGAGCGGATCAATCGCGTCCGGTGACTTTATCCGTCCCAACGCTATCACCGCTTGCTTTCGCACCAATTCCTCTTTGTCCTTCAGAGCCTTGATCAAACCTGGCAGGGACGGCTCGCCGAGATGCACCAACGCATCGGTGGCATCCTCCATGAATTCATCAGTACGAAGCTGCAGCATCAGCGGTTCCAGCACCCGTTCATCACGAATCTTTCCCAGCGCCATAATGGCGGACTTGCGCACATCCCAATCGCGAAGCAGTTTGATAAGTACGTCAACCGCTGGAGAGCCGATCTGCCCGATACCTTCGATCGCGACCTCTCGCACCTGCCAATCGCCGTCTCGAAGCGCAGAGGCGAGGGGTTCCACACATCGCTCATCGCCCATTTCGCCCAACGTAATCGCAGCTTCTCGTCTGACCACCCAGTCAGGATCCTTAAGGAGATCGATTTGAATATCGATTTCATCCTTCACCAGCTCTTCTTCAAGAGCCACTTCCTGCATGGGATCAGCGAGATCCTGAGCCACGGTTGTAGAATCGGATGACAAGGCCAATTGGTCGGATAGCTGATCGGTCAGGGTTTCATCCGCGACCTGGCCGGCAGGGGAAGTAGCCTGGGCCTGTTCTTCTTTTTTGCCAGCTTGTTCCATAGCAATCTTCCTAGTTACGCAAGGGGTGTGAGGTGACACTCCGCCCAGTCTAGTCCGCAGCCGTCAGGCTAGGATTTGGCTTCAATTTTCTTTCCCGCAGCGTGTTTCTTTCTCAGCGAAAGGGCACGCCGTTTTCGCTGCACTCGCTTGAGTCGTTTGCGCAACGCACGCGCAGCCGGATCGCCCGAGAGCTTTTTTTCATCTGTCGCCCGCACCGCAAGTTTCTTTTTGAGTCGGGTTTCATCTGATTCACCGGTCGGTTTCTTTGCCATGCAGCGCTCAACCTCCAACAGTTAAAATCGACAAATATGTAGAGTGACGACGCAATAACTCGTCATCCTGAGCAGTCAGTCTAATCAAGTACAAGCGGTAGTGTCAACTAATGGAATGCGGGTCTTCCACTATGCGACGATCAGTACGGGAACGGTATTATGAGCGGTATGATCAGCCGCCAACATACTGCCGATACGGCGTTCACGCCGCACGTACAAGGCTTCCTGCGGCATCATTCGGACAGGCACGGCGGGCACTTCAAATCCTTCTTCCGGTTGACTGCTCTGTCGTATCGGTTGCGTAATCTGGTTCAATAACACGCCCGCAATAACGGAGACTGTCCCAGTGGGGATAGGTGCGACTGCACGATGATCTCCAATCACCTCAATCTGTACAGCGGAAATACCAACTTCAACCATGCCCAGCTCTCGAGCCGCGGCCCGAGAAAGATCCAGCATCCGGCCTGTGACATAAGGGCCTCGATCGTTGATACGAACTTGAACGGATTTCCCATTGTCCAGGTTGATCACACGAACCATGCTGCCTAACGGTAATTTGCGGTGGGCAGCAGTATAGGCTGTCATATCAAAGACTTCCCCGTTGGCTGCAAGTTTTCCATGAAATTCCTTCCCGTACCATGAGGCGACGCCACGATCTTTGATTCCGAGATCCAGTGGGAGTTCACCTTTCGGCAGAGAAGAACAGGCACTCAACAGGAGGCAACCGGCCAAGGGAACCACAGCATATCCGGCCTTATGGTGAGAAGCGTTCTGGAAATTCTTATCCATGGAAGTACCTCGGGTGAAAGCCTAAACGTCAACATCCCTTTGACTATCCTCATTCAATGTGGTTTTAGGCTACGAAGGATTCCACTGGGCAACAATACCGTTAGGGTAGGAAGACCCCCTACAAACGGACAGAGAATCCAGGTTCAAAGAAATGGGAATCTGAGCTCTCACCGCCCTGCTTTGCATCTGAACTCGGCGAAAAGCTCCCAGACTATCTAATTAGTTCAAATGGACGCCACCAAAACTTAGGGAGGCTCCTGATGTACAGGATGGCATAAAGAGGACCGGTTGAATCCGGACGGCACAGGCACGGTTAGCGAAACCGAATCGCCCGATCCTCAAATTTGGTATGGACGACGAACCGCTCAAAATTCTTTTCCAGCACTTCGGAGAGAATCTGCTCACCATCCTGCGGCTCAAACCACAACACATTGTCCTGGCTGCCTGAGTGAGTGTCGGTTCTTGTAAGAGAACTGTTATCCTGGCGATTGCTCGCTTGAATAGCCAGTTTACTTTTCGCATCAATATCCGTGAGGATAAAACCCCGCTTCGCATCGACCGCTAACTCAAGAATTTTGCCGGTGAGCACAACGTCTGGACTGTTCTCCGACGTCGGTGGGAGACTTTTCGCATACTGAGCCTGCCACCCCTTCCCTTTCAAGTAATCGGCAAATGCTTGAGCCGTTGATTCCCCTGCACTGCCGGTCGAGACATTGAAATAGTTTTCGCCCCCCCACATGGAAGTCCGACTCCCTACTTTGGTTCGATCAGACCGCCCATCTTCAAACGGGATTA
>JACCYV010000295.1 GCA_013696305.1 Nitrospira sp. | reverse complement strand
CATCCACGCCTCCAATGTCTGTGTCTGTTCTCCCGTCATCGGCAACGAGTCGGTTGGTTTCCACATACCCCGGACGATACCAGAACCAACCACTATTGGAAAGATATTACTGATACACTACACTAGTCAAACCACTCAACTTCACTCTTTCCCGACGGCACCGCTTTCTTGGGATCTGCCGTAGCGGGTGGGCCGGCCAGAACTTGTCGCACCAGGGCGAGTAGCACATCACCGGCGAAGGGTTTCCTCAGAAATGGCAATCCCTCTCGGACAAGGCCGCGGCTATGCAGCTCAGTGTCGGCGACCGGACATAAGGATAATGCGGAGGTCGCGTGTTCCTTCCAACAGACGCTCGACCATCTCGAGGCCATTCACGCGGGGGTAGGGATTTTTCTCGACGGACAGTTGAAATCCCGGCGGTGGCAGGAAGATATCGGCTAGAACGAGGTGCACGGGGTTGGGGTGTTCCGCATAGAGCCTGAGGGCTTCGGAGCTCCCCGGCGCTTGGAGAACCGTGTACCCGGCGTCCTGCAGCGGTTTCGCGCTCACGAGCAAGGTTGAAGGGTCGTCGTCGACTATCAAAATGGTCGAGAGCTGTGTCGATTCGGTGGTCATGGGGGACTCTCTTGAGTCTTTTGGTCTCAAAAAGGATGGCGCTGATCCTTGAGGCGCTCGTATTCACGCTGCTCGCAACTACCCTGTCTGCCCCGTAGAGACCGGGACTTCCGCGAAGCGCAAGGTGCAATAACGCTGGGCCTGTCTGCGCCGGTCGAGATCTTGCTGTTCTTCCAGCTGCTGAAGGCGGGCCGTGAGGTCAATGGCGGGAAGATCTTTGCCCGCAGGTTTGTCCTGACGAGTGGTCGTCGGTGAGTCATCGCTGGAACGAGGATGCGGACCGCTCAATCGCCAATGTGTCAACACATCGTCCTGGTTGAACACCATGGTCAAGCCGAATTGAGAGTACTCCCAAATCAATTCACCCCGGTCCGGATGTGCCCAGATGGACCGGGGAAGCCCATACCGATTCCACACCTCATCGCGTAGCATTCCGACGCGGGGCGTCAGATTTCTGATGGCAGTGATGTGAGCAAGGATTGGGGAAATATCCGGCTGCCTGCCCTGTGTTGTGTGTTTTGTGAGGGATTCCAGCGCGGCGCGAGGGGCACGCAGTAAACGCCACACTGTGACCAGGCCTGAGGCACAGTCGGAGGGGTGCGGATCTTCGAAAATCATTTGCGTATCCAGCGAAAATCCTTCGATTTCATGAGCGCGTGTGAAATTCTTGACCTCCTGGACGGCGGCGACATAGGCACGTTGACGTCCCTCTTCGACGTTGGGCGCGCAAGAAGATCGTCCTGTGAAGAAGACATCGTCGCCAAAGTGGAACAAGGCCTGCTCCGTCCAGAAAGGACGATTCTCAGCCGCTTCCGCCAGCGAGGTGGACAGGAGGCTAAAGCTGAGAAGTGCGGTGGCAATGCGATATATCATATGCGCGCATGATGAATGAACGCGGCACGGCCGCACCCCTGCAGTATAGCGCCCGGGTCGAAAAAATCGATAAAAGAGCAGTTTTGTGCTCAACCGCCGATATCGCGCTGCACAGGAGGCCGAATCGGAAGGCAGTGAAAGGATCACAGGTATAGAAGAGTCAGAACGGAGAGGGTTAGTAATTCGTGGAACTGTGCGAACTTGGGCTGCTGGATGCAGCGGGCGGGGCCTGCGGTCGGGGAAGACTCACTTCACTGGTCATGAGGCCGGATCCTGGAGGACAGATGTTTTCCGGCGCGGTGGACCCCGGGTTGCGCATACCCCAGGCGGTCGCCAGGGCGTGGCAGGTGAGGAGGCTGACGCCTTCTTCGATATTGCCGAATCGTTCAGTCGATTGGGCCTTGCCGCTCCATTCAATTTCACCGGTATTCACGTCGACAGCCCGGAGGGAGATCGTAGCCGAATAGACTCTCTGACTGCGAGGAAAGCCGGCACTCCAATCCAAGGCATCCCAGGAACCCACTTCAGCATTACTAAAAACCACTAACCGGGCTCCCACGAGTTTCGCCATTCGCAATACGTCTGTTTCAATATACTGGTATCCCGTAAGGCTCACCTTTTGATCGGCTGCGGCCTGCAGCACTTTGGTTTGATCGACGACGAGAATCCCCTTCTTCAGCAACCAGGTACTGGCACTCTGGATCGTATCAGGCCGTCCACCCCAGACGACCGCGCGGGTATAGGGGGACGGCAATTTTGAATGGAAGCCATCCGTCGTCGGTGTTTCTACGAACGCGTATCCCCTGCAACCAGCTGTTGACAGCAGGATGGCATACACAATCATGAGGAGATTCGCCGATTTCATGGGGCTCCTAGGTATAGGATTCGCCGAGAGCCGTCAATCTGAACCTGCTTCAGCAACGATCAGAAGAGTTGTGCTTCAAAATAATGTGGTCGCTGCTCGGGGACATTATACATGAGAGATTCTGCCCAGGTCTGCCGTTTTCGTCGAGCCGATTGGTTGAAGAGTCAGGGGGTGCTACCGCCGCAGGCTCATTGGATTTCGAACGGGGGAAAAGCACTCTGGTCCCGTGTTTGTCGCGGCCGCTCAGCCGTGACCATGAACTAGGTGCTTAAGTAACACACCAGATCGTGAGGAGATGTAGCGGACTGATAAGTGGCACTCAATCGACGAACAGTCGTTCCGTTAGTCATTGCCTATC
>JACCYV010000287.1 GCA_013696305.1 Nitrospira sp. | reverse complement strand
GGATGTTGAAACGGGCTTGCGGCGGCGTTCTCGCTTCGCTCAGGCCCTCAACGTACCGCGCACCAAGTACGCCTCGGGCCTTTCCTCGCTGCGGTCTTGCCGCAAGACCCGTTTGAACATCCTCAGGAACGCCCGAACCGGGGGGGAATCTCCTCCTCAGGCGAGAGGCGCCACACTATCACTATCCTCCTGCTCTGCGTGAGTCGCTTGTATCTTTAGGTGCTTCTTCAAAATCCATCGTGGATCTCGGCGTTCGGCTTGCCGAGGTCGTGAGTCTTTCTGAAAATGCATGATGGCTCCGGCATGGTCACCGGTCTTGTCCACACCCAGCGCGAGATCGTAGTGCGCTTCAGCCGATGCGGATCGGCATGCTCGCAGGCTGAGAAGTGTTTCTTCGCCACCACCCAATGTCTCATCCCATAATGTTCGAGTCCTCAGTGAGCTGGCCCTCCGCCTAATACCCTGTTATGACCTTGAACCGGTGGAGTATTAGAGTGATCCTGCGAGACCGGCTATGGCCTCCAGCGAATGCCGAACAGGAGTGCCACGCTGCTGTTGTCGTTTGGGGAGTGGCGGTGAGAGCGTGATGTGATGCAGATTCACCATGAGGGTGGTGGCGAAGGCGATCTTTGGTCCGACTTGATACTCCAGCGACAGGCCGAGGGGAATGAAATGACTGGTGTCGTTGCGGTCGATTTTGGATGAGCCGCTGCCGCGGTTCAGGTCGGCATGGAGAAAGCCCAAGCCGGCGAAGAGCACGAGATTGAATCCATTGCTCAGACGAAGGTGATATTTGGCGACGCCTGCTATACCGATCTGTGTCAGGTCTCCGACCGGCGTAAAGAGGCCCATCCCGCCGAACGAAAAATTCTGGTCCATGTAATATTCGAGTCCGAAGCCCAGCGCGAAGGTGGTATTGTTGGTGGTGCCGCTCACAGGCCGAGATCGGTGGCGAAGCCCCAGCGTGTCTTCTGCATGTCCGTCGGTTTCGCTGGTTCGGCTTTCGCGGGGGCAGGCCAGAAGCCAAGGAAGGCGCGGCCTAGGAGCAATCGTGAAAGGCGCGCGTTGGTCGTCATGATCCTGTCCTTGGGTGCGGCGCGGACTGTAGCATAGGCTTTCCCGAGCGAACAAAATATTCCGGGAACGTGGGGCGTGGGCCTGCTAGTTGTCACGCGAGTATGCCTGCAGTATTCTCTTACTCCTTGCGGGAGGAACTATATGACGAACGAACCCATGACCCCCGCCGAAGCTGCGGACGCGCTGTATCAACTCATTCCACGCCGGATTTCCGTCGAGATGATGGCTGATTACGGCATTGATGTCACCGAAGAGCAGGCGGGGGAAGTGACGAGGGAGATACTGTCCTTCACGCTGTACTGGGTGTCGGCTGCGATCAACGCGCACATTCCCAGGAAGTACCGCGAAGTGTTGTTCCACCGTGTGCTGGAATTGATTCAAGCGGATTGGGCCAGCCTGTTCAATCTTGAGTCGGTGAAGTGGGAGGAATACCTGGCCGAAATGGAAGAACGGCGGGCGCACTATGCATCGGTCGGGGACTTCGAGGGCGGCGCCATGGCGGCATCCGAGGAAATTTCAGATCGTCTTGAGAACCAGGGCCTCATTCAGCCGGAGGATCGGCCGAAGCTGCTCGTGTTGCTGCCCGACCTGGTGCCGCTGGATCGATATCAGGAATTATTGGGCGAGTGCGTTTAGCAGGATGATGAAAAAGCTCGCCATTACAGGTATCGGTGCGACAGCACTTTCCCATTGTTGTCGAGTTCGTATAGCAGCGGCGCCCCGGTCGGAATATTGAGCTCCAGGACCTGCTCTCTGGTCAGCTGCTCGAGTTCCATCACCAGTGCGCGCAGACTGTTCCCATGGGCGGCAATCAGAATGGTGTCACCCTTGAGGACGGAGGGTTTGATGCGGTTGTCGTAATAGGGAAGCACCCGCCCTGCCGTGTCTTTCAGACTTTCGCCTCCAGGCGGCCGCACATCGTAACTGCGGCGCCAGATTTTCACCTGCTCGTCTCCATATTTCTTGGCCGTCTCGGCTTTGTCCAGCCCCTGCAACTCTCCGTACATGCGCTCATTCAATGCCTTGTCATTTTCAATCGGAATGGTCGTTTGCCCGATCGCTTCCAGAATAATCCGTAGCGTTTCGTTGGCACGGGCGAGTACCGAGGAAAAGGCGCGATCGAAGGTGAAACCAGCCAACTTCTTCCCGGCGGCCTGGGCCTCTTCAATACCTTTCGGAGAGAGCGGGACATCCACCCAACCGGTGAAACGGTTTTCCAAATTCCACTGCGACTCGCCGTGACGTATGAGAACCAGTTTGCTCATCGTGCCGCGTCTCCTTGTCCGAAGAAAATGGGAATTGCCTGACCAGCTTATGCGATTTCTCGTTCGTCCTGTCAAGCGCTCTCAGTCTCCAGGGACGTCGTGTGCATGTGTGAGATGCGGTTGCAAACATGTGAAGCAGCCAGTACCATGCCGCCGTCTTCCCCTCATCCGTGTGGAGCGTTTCCATGACAGCTATTCCGCCGACAGAGTGGTCTTCCCTGCAGCAGTGGTGGCAGGCGATGGGCCGGCGTCTGCAGGTCGAAGATCGGGTGGAGGCTTTTTTCAGACGGGCATTCGGGGTGAGTCAGGCATTGGCGGGCTTGGCGCAAGTCGGCGGCCAGGTCGAGTACGTCCTGTTTGTGCTCGTGCGCTACTGGATTCCCGTCGTGTTGCCGCCGTCGGGGCGTGAACGGGTTTCCAAGGGTGATTCGGATTACTGGCTCGAATCCGAACAGATTTTGAAAGCCGCTGCAGAGCGCTTGCGGGAACTCACGCCGCTAATCGAACTCCTGACAGCCCCCAATCCGTTGAGCGCCGGAGCGATCGATCAGTCCCCGGCTCGGCCGCCCGCAGTTGAAGTGGAGCTCGCCAACATGTTGCAAGGAATTGCCGAATCAGCCGGGAGCTATGGAGGGCCGGACTACACCTCGGTGATCAAGACGTTCGATCCCGTCCCGCTGCGGCAAACCCAACCATTCAAGCATAATAAAAAGAACAGCGCCGAACTCTGGGTGGTGTTTCTGCTTCGGGAGCATTGTCGCAGCCTTGGTCTCGGCAAAGATCGCTATTGGCCGCTCGTGACCGGCCTCTGCGCGGCTGCCGGCATCACTAATCCTCATGGGCAGCCCTATGGTCCGGATGAACTGAAATCGTGGTGGCAAAAGAACTGGCCACGCACCTACACACAACTCGAACCAACTCAAGGGGCACCAGACCTGAGCGGCGCGGCCTACCAGGAGGACTTTGAGTGGTTCGTGTCTTGGATCGAATGGCAGCAACAACGTCTTTCGCACGAATAGCGTGGGGTAACGTCTGCTCGCGATCAGCCGTCACCTGGCGAAGGTGAGTCGCCAGGCTTCTGCAGTGACTAAGAGGGAATTAGACGTGAGTCAGACTCGCGGGGTGGGGCTTGGCGGGATTCCCTTTCGGTCCGTCCGGTGCACTGTCCTTGAACATAGCGATCACGAGGCCGATCTTTAACACGAGCAGGCCGACGCCGACCCAGACAACATAGGGTTGCACCCCGCCCAGATCCACCAAGAGCTGTTGCCTGGTTTCCCCTCCCGTGGCCCGTTCACCTTTGATCTTGGCGAGCTGTTCTTTCGCATGCCAAAAGTAAATGTAGTTGGCGCTGGCTCCCGCGATGATCCGCCATATGATGTCGGCGGAGAGGTCTTGTGTCATGTAGAACGCCATGGCCGGACCGATGGCATAAATCAGTGCGTACACATACATCTTCCGGTAGAGAAACCAGAGGAAGGGCTCAAAGATGAAGGCGGGCCAATGCCACGTCAGAGCGAATTTCGGTCCCTCGGGACCGGAGAATCTTTTGAATGTCTTCAAGTAGCTGTCGGCATGCGAGCCGATGAAGGCTTTCCAGAGGTCCGCATCCGTCTGGGGCTGGGGGGGCGGTGACGCTTCCGGTTCTACCGCCGGCGCCTCGCTTTCGACTGCGAATGAGCCGCCGCATTGGTGACAAAAGCGGGCGTCCTCCTGATTTTGTTGCTGGCATTGGGAACAGGATTTCATACCGTCACCTTATCCCATCTGGCGTCTGTTCCCGTCAAGGGACGCTCCCGAGCAATACTAGTTCCGAGCACGCCATCCGCTGCGCTGGGAGCTGCAATAGGACCGTCGTTCGGTTGCTTTCACGTTTTCCATATGATAGCTTCGCCGGCTCCAACTGGGGGAGATGTGTCATGCCGACGGGTGAGCTGCGTCTCAACGCCGAACAGTATTTGATGAATACCTATACCCGCCAGCCGATTTCGATCGTGCGCGGGCGTGGCACGAAGGTGTATGACCTGGAAGGACGGGAGTACATCGATTTTGTGGCGGGCATTGCCGTCACTCTCCTGGGGCACGGACATCCCGACCTCGTGCTGGCGATTCAGAAGCAGGTGCAGCACCTGATCCACACGTCGAACCTCTATTATACCGAGCCACAGGTACGCTTGGCCCAGACCTTGGTCGAGCATTCGTTCGCGCAAAAAGTTTTCTTTTGTAATAGCGGGGCGGAAGCGAACGAAGCGGCGATCAAACTGTCCCGAAAGTATTCGTGCGACAAATACGGAGCTGACCGCTACGAGATCATTACCATGAAGAATTCCTTTCACGGGCGCACTCTGGCCACGCTGACCGCGACCGGCCAGGAGAAGGTCCAGAAAGGATTCGCCCCCTTGATGCCGGGATTTTCCTATGTGACGTTCAACGATCTATCGGAAGTCGAGCGGGCTATGACGTCAAAAACCGCCGCGGTTATGCTGGAACCCATTCAGGCGGAAGGCGGAGTCTACGTCGCGGATCGAGGCTACCTGCAGGGGCTGCAAGAGCTCTGCCGGGAGCGCGATGTGCTGTTGATATTTGACGAAGTCCAGACGGGCATGGGCCGGACGGGCACCCTCTTCTGCTACGAACAGTTCGGTATGCAGCCCGATATCATGACCCTGGCAAAGGGGCTCGGTGGCGGAGTGCCGATCGGGGCCTGTCTGGCAACGGACGCCGTGGCGCGTGCGTTCTCCCCTGGAACACATGCGTCGACATTCGGCGGTAATCCATTGGCCTGCGCCGCCGGATCGGCGGTGCTGCGGGTCCTACTGGATGGAAAGATCCTGGAGAAGGGCCGGCGAATGGGCGAAAGTTTGGCGAAGGGATTGACCGCCTTAAAAGAGCGGCATCGCCTTGTGAAGGATGTGCGTGGTCTCGGTCTATTGCAGGCCATGGAACTGGACATCGATGCGAAAACTGTGGTGGCCGATTGTCTGGCTCGCGGATTGTTGATCAACTGCACCGGCGATCATGTCTTGCGGTTTGTTCCGCCACTCATTATTGCGGAGCCCGAAATTTCCCGCTTGCTCAAGGCGCTCGAGCAGATTTTCAGTCACCGAACCACCGCAACCCATTAACCTTAGTAGGGGCGCGTATGTCGCGGCGTCCTCGTCGGTCTACAACCCGTGCCGGTCTCGGGAAAGATTTATTGGAGCTGCTCTCGATCCCCCGTGTGGAGCTCACGGCATTGCTGCGCATGGCGGCGCAGCTCAAAGTCAAACAACGCCGCGGTATTCCCCATCCCCTGCTGCAGGGTCGTATGCTGGGCCTGCTCTTTCAGAAGCCTTCGACCCGCACGCGGGTGTCCTTCGAGGCGGGCATGAATCAACTCGGCGGGCAAGCGATGGTGCTGCCTATGGGCGATATCCAGCTCTCACGCGGTGAGAGCGTCGCCGATACGGCCCGCGTCTTGTCGCGATATCTGGATGCGATCGTCGTGCGCACCTTCGACCATGCCATCGCCGAGGAGTGGGCCCGCGAAGCGACCATTCCCGTGATCAACGGCCTCACGGATTTGAATCATCCTTGTCAGGCCCTCTCCGATTTGCTGACCATCCAGGAGAAAAAGCGGCGGCTGAAGGGGATCAAGATCGCGTATATCGGTGACGGCAACAATGTGACGAATTCCCTGATCGAAGTCGCGGCTAAAATGGGGATGACGATCGCTGTGGGCTGCCCTGCCGGGTATCAGCCTGACCAGCACATCGTCGATCTGGCCCGTGTGGAAGCGCAGCAGACCGGCGCGGTCATTGAAATCGGCACGGATCCGCTCATTGCGGTCAAGGATGCCGATGTGGTCTATACCGACGTGTGGATCAGCATGGGACGTGAACGGGAACAGGCCAGGCGACTGAAGATCCTGGCTCCCTATCAGCTCAATGAGCGATTGTTGAAACGCGCGAAACCGGATGCGCTGGTCATGCATTGTCTGCCCGCCCACCGCGGCGAGGAGATCAGTGCCGAGGTGCTGGATGGCCCACAGTCGGTCGTATTCGATCAGGCCGAGAACCGGCTGCATATGCAGAAGGCCATTTTGGTGAGACTCTTAGCCAAGAAAAAGGGCAGCAGGAAACCGCCAACAGTTCACGGCATTGAGGAGTCGCATGAGTCGGTCATCGTATAAAAAAGTGGTGTTGGCCTATTCGGGAGGATTGGATACCTCTGTCATTTTGAAGTGGCTGGAAGAGGTGTATGACTGTACGGTCATCGCGTTTTGCGCCGACCTCGGGCAGGGCGAAGATTTGAAGGCCATCAAATTTAAGGCGCAATCGCTTGGCGTGAAGAACGTGTACATGGAAGATTTGCGTGAAGTCTTCGTGAAGGACCACGTATTTCCCATGTTGCGCGGGAACGCCGTGTACGAAGGCAGCTACTTGCTGGGCACGTCGATCGCCCGGCCGTTGATCGCCAGACGACAGATTGAGATTGCCGCAAAGGAAGGCGCGGAGGCGGTCTGTCATGGGGCGACCGGCAAGGGCAACGATCAAGTCCGGTTCGAATTGACCTATATGGCGCTCCACCCGCAGATCAAGATCATTGCGCCGTGGCGGGAATGGACCATGCGCTCGCGGAGAGAGTTGATCGAATATGCGGAGCAGCACGGCATTCCGGTCACCGCGACGAAGGCCAAACCGTATAGCATGGACATGAATCTGTTCCATACGAGTTATGAGGGCGGCATCCTGGAAGATCCATGGGAAGCTCCGCCGGAAGAGATTTTTGTGATGTCGGTGTCGCCGGAACGGGCGCCCAATAAAGCGCGGGAAGTTGAAATCGACTATGTCGCGGGCAATCCAGTGGCGGTGGACGGCAAGAAGATGAGCCCGGCGACGTTGTTGGCCTATCTCAATAAATTAGGTGGCGCCCACGGCGTGGGTCGTGTCGATCTCGTGGAAAACCGCTATGTCGGCATGAAGTCTCGCGGCGTCTATGAAACGCCGGGTGGGACCATTCTTCATGCGGCCCATCGGGGCTTGGAATCGCTGTCGATGGATCGGGAAGTGCTGCATCTGCGAGACAGTCTCATCCCTCGCTATGCCGAGCTCATTTACTATGGGTATTGGTATGCGCCTGAGCGGGAAATGCTTCAGACCGCCCTTGACGAGGCGCAGCGGGATGTCACGGGCACCGTCCGCGTGAAACTATACAAAGGGAGCTGCACGGTGGTCGGCCGCAGGTCTCCACGCTCACTCTATCGGTTGGATATGGCCACGTTTGAAGAAGACGATGTGTATCGACAGAAGGATGCAGAAGGCTTCATCCGCCTGAACGCACTCCGACTCGCGATTCGCGCTCAGCGCAAGAAGAGATCGACGAAGTAATGGCCATGTCCAAAGCCGGCGTCACTCGTGCTCGTAAGTCTTCCTCTGCACCTCAAAATGCCGGTCGCGCATTGCCTAAGGGCAAGGCCTGGGGCGGCCGATTTGTGAAACAGACCAATCGCCTGGTGGAACAGTTCACCTCCTCGTTGGCCTGCGACCGGCGGCTGTATCCCTACGACATTCAAGGCAGCATCGCGCACTGCAAAACGCTCGAGCGGGCGGGGGTATTCACGATTCCTGAATCGGCCGGACTTGTGCGCGGATTGCAGGCGGTGCAAGCGGAGTTGGACGGCGGGGGCTTTTCTTTCTTGCCGCAGGATGAAGATATTCATATGGCGATCGAACGCCGGTTGACGGAGATGATCGGCCCGTTAGGCGGGAAGCTGCACACCGGGCGAAGTCGCAATGACCAGGTGGCACTTGATCTGCGCTTGTTTCTGCGGGAGGTGTTGTCGACATTGATGGGACAGATTCAAGAGTTTCGACGGGTGCTGGTGGATCAAGCGCGAGCGCATCTGGATGTCGTCATGCCGGGTTATACGCATTTGCAGCGGGCGCAACCGGTGCTGCTGGCCCATCATTTTCTGGCGTATGTTGAAATGCTCGAGCGGGATCGCGGGCGTCTCCATGATTGCCGGAAGCGGCTCAACGTGATGCCCCTAGGGTCAGGGGCGTTAGCGGGATCAAACTATCCAGTCGACCGGAGATACACGGCGTCACTCTTGGAGTTTCCATCGGTCACGCAGAACAGCCTCGATGCCGTGTCCGACCGCGACGGAGTGGTGGAAGTGCTGAGCGCGCTGTCACTAATCATGATGCACCTCTCGCGTTTGAGCGAAGAATTGATTCTCTGGGCCTCGCAGGAATTTCATTATGTCGATTTGCCGAACACTTTCTGCACCGGCAGCAGCATGATGCCGCAAAAAAAGAATCCGGATGTGCCGGAGTTGGTCCGTGGCAAGACGGGACGGGTATATGGTCATCTGATAGGTACCTTGACCGTCCTGAAGGGGCTGCCCCTGAGTTACAATCGCGATCTCCAGGAAGATAAGGAAGCTCTCTTCGATGCTGTGGATACGACACAGCAATCATTGGTGTTATGCACGGAATTGATTCGACGGTTGGTCGTCAATCAGGCGGTCCTAGCCGAAGCTGCCGAAGGCGGCGCAATGCTGGCGACGGAATTGGCTGACTACCTCGTGACGAAAGGAGTGCCCTTTCGAGAGGCCCATTCCATTACCGGACAGATTGTGCGATTCTCGCTTGCGCAACATCGATCGCTTCAGCAGATGACTTTAAAGGAGTTGCAGGGCTTCTCGACGCAATTCGGGCAGGATGTGCTGCGCTGTCTCACGGTACAGAGTGCGATCAACCGCAAGCGTCAAATCGGCGGCACGGCGCGACGCCGAGTCGAGGCGCGCATCAAAGAACTCGAGAAGGCGCTTATGAAATGACCTCCGGCCGCGCGGGGGAAGTTGGAGCCAGTGGATATTTTGCTGCGGTGCTGTTTGTTGTTTGTTTTGGGAGGGTGCGGCGTGCTGGGTTCGCCGATTCCTCCAGAAGATGTCGGCGTGAGCCCGGTGATTGAGCGGCAATTGAGACGTGAAGGGCTTCTGCCCACCGGGTCGACAGTGCGGGGCTCGGCTTCGCGTCCCAACGCTCCGAGCGGGATCACCATTGAAGACGCTCCGATTCCGCCGGAAGCCGAGCCATTGCCGACTCCACCGCTCAGGGAGATGGGAACGCGATAGCAGTGCCGGTGGGACCGTGCGAACGCGACTCGTTTGATACCCTGTGGCGTCAGATTGATGCTCGAGGAATTGGACGGGCTTTCATTGCACGGTGTAGAATTTTGATCGAGGATCGACAGGATGCATGATTTTCAATATCGGCAAGGCGAACTCTATTGCGAGGATGTGCCGCTCTCGCGCATTGCAAAGGAAGTCGGAACTCCGTGCTACGTCTATAGTCATCACACGCTTGTCCGGCATTTTCGTGTCTACGACGGAGCATTCGGCAATCTCCCTCATATTGTCGCCTTTGCCATGAAGGCCAATTCGAATCTAGCCGTGCTTCGTCTGATGGCTAAGGAAGGCAGCGGAGTCGATATCGTGTCGGGCGGAGAACTCTTTCGTGCCTTGAAAGCGGGAGTGCCCGCCTCGAAAATCGTGTTTGCCGGCGTCGGGAAGAAACCGGACGAAATACGCGATGCGCTGAAAGCGGAGATTTTGATGTTCAACGTGGAGTCTTCCGCGGAGCTGCGCGCTATCAACGACGTGGCGGCGTCCATGGATGTGAAATCACGGGTGGCGTTGCGGATCAATCCAGACATCGACCCTCAAACTCACCCGTATATTTCTACGGGTCTTAAAAAAAGCAAATTCGGGATTGCCGCCGATCGCGCGCTTGAAGAGTTCAAGGTCGCCGAGGCGTTCAGCCATATCGAGGTGGTCGGCCTGCACGCGCACATCGGATCTCAATTGACGGAAGTGAGTCCTTTTGTCGAGGCGCTGAAAAAGGTCTTGACTATGGTGCAAACTTTGACGGAGCAGGGGATCCCCATTCGCTATATCAATATTGGGGGAGGCTTAGGCATCACGTATTCGAATGAAACCCCGCCCGAGCCTAAAGACTTGGCGGATGCAATCGCTCCTCTCGTGCGTGATTTGAAATGCGTCCTCATTATGGAGCCTGGTCGCGTCATCGTCGGCAATGCCGGTGTTTTGCTCACCAAGGTGCTCTATACGAAGGATGGGGAAGGTAAACGTTTTTTGATCGTGGATGCGGCGATGAACGATCTGATTCGTCCAAGTTTGTATGATGCGTATCACGATATCCGGCCGCTCTATGAAAGCGTGACGCATGCGCCCAAGAAGACTGTCGATGTTGTCGGGCCAGTCTGCGAATCCGGGGACTTCCTAGCCAAAGACCGGGTCATGCCCGACATGAACGCCGGCGATTTGATGGCGGTGATGAGCGCCGGGGCGTATGGGTTTGTCATGTCCTCGAATTACAATTCGAGACCCCGTGTGGCGGAAGTGCTGGTACATGAGGGTCAAATTCATGTTATTCGATCGCGTGAAACTAACGATGATTTGGTGCGGGGCGAGCAAATACCGGCGTTTCTTTTGTAGGTTCGGCCTTAATCGTCAAACCTGATGGAGTGTCCCATGTTTACCGGTTCGTTAGTTGCTATTGTGACCCCGTTTAAGAATGGAACACTGGACGAGCGAGCGTTCGGCGATCTCATTGAATGGCAGATCACCAGCGGTACGCACGGGATTGTTCCATGCGGAACCACCGGCGAATCCGCGACCTTGACGCATGCCGAGCACGATCGTGTGGTGGCCTTTACCGTTGAAGTCGTGATGGGTCGAGTTCCGGTGGTGGCAGGGACCGGGTCCAATAGTACCGAGGAAGCCATTGTCCTGACCAGACATGCGAAAGCGGCCGGTGCTGACGGAGCACTGTTGATCACCCCTTATTATAATAAGCCCACACAGGAAGGCCTCTTTTTGCATTACAGAGCAGTGGCGGAAGCCGTGGACCTTCCACTTGTTCTTTACAATATTCCAGGGCGAACGGCCGTGAATTTAATGCCGAGCACTATCGCGCGCCTGATGTCATGCCGGACGATTGTGGCTATTAAAGAAGGTAGCGGCTCGGTCCAGCAGGCTTCTGAGATCATTCATCTCTGTGGCGAGCGCATGACCGTCCTTGCAGGAGACGATGCTTTGACCCTGCCGATGCTCGCGGTGGGGGGTAAAGGCGTCATCACGGTGACGGCGAATCTGGTTCCCGGCGAAATGGCCAAGTTGGTGAATGCATTTCTCTCCGGACGTCTTGAAGATGCCCGCGCGATGCACTATCAACTCTACCCTCTCTTTACAGCACTGTTCTATGAAACGAATCCTATCCCGGTGAAAGAAGCGCTGCACATGATGGGTAAAATCGAAAGCGAAATGCGCCTGCCACTCTGTTCAATGGGCCATGACAATCGAGAAAAACTTTTGCGGGTCATGAAAGAGGCGGGGCTGGCATAGGCTGGTCTGCCGCCTGACAAAGGCTGTTGCAATGATCAAGGTTGTGGTGACTGGGGCGGCCGGCCGGATGGGATCTCGGTTGGTGTCGTTGGTAAAAGATTCGGCATTTCTGACGCTGACGGGAGCAGTGGAAAGTAAGGGGCATCCTGCCGTGGGTGAGGACTCCGGTGAGGTGGCCGGTTGTGGGCGAACCGGATTGCTGATTGAGGATGATTTATCCCGGGTGGTGGAACAAGGAGAAGTGGTAGTCGATTTTTCAACACCCGCCGCAACGCTTAAGCATTTGAGTATTGTGGCTCAACATCGACGCGGAATCGTGGTGGGGACAACTGGATTCTCTCCGTCTGAATTGGATGAACTGCGAAGTTATGCCAGGCAGATTCCCTGCGTGTTCTCGCCCAACATGAGCGTGGGTGTGAATGTAATGTACAGGGTCATTGCGGAAATGGCCAAGACCCTTGGCGAAGACTACGATATTGAAGTCATCGAAGCCCATCATCGCCTCAAAAAAGATGCACCCAGCGGTACCGCTTTAAAAATGGCAGAAGTACTTGCTCATGCTGTCAATCGAGATCTTGGGCAAGTCGGTGTGTATGCTCGGAAAGGGCTCGTCGGTGAGCGCAAGAGAGGAGAAATCGGAATTCAAACTATTCGAGCGGGTGATATAGTCGGAGATCACACGGTCATGTTTGGAGCGATGGGCGAACGTATCGAGCTGACTCATCGCGCCACTAGTCGTGATACTTTTGCAGCCGGAGCGTTGCGCGCTGCACGGTGGGTTGTTAAGCAGCCGGCAGGTCTCTACGACATGCTCGATGTATTGGCTCTCAGGTAGGTCTTTCGGGGCACATATCCGTGAGGCTGCAACGACAGTGGTCGAGTTTCTGAGCAGGGAGGTTGATGGTCCGTTTCTTGAGGGGGCCGTCTCCCGAACGAAATGTAGAGAGACAACTAAGATTCCTAACCCAGACGCAAACAGCACTAGATCCATGGGCTGGTTAGTGGAAGAGGGGCGAAGCTTTCTCGGACGATGATGGCAGCCCTGATTCAAGAGGTAGGCTGCCCGGCTTTTGTCCATCTTGGAATGGATGGTAGCCCACGAAGCAGCTTCAAAGGCCGTCCGCTCATCGCGTATGAGCGCTTATCAAGCTATTGTCATTCCCACGGGGTTAATGTCGTGACGTGATCGGTCTCGGTTCTGCGTCAGCTGCTTTTCGGCGTCCACAGTTTAAACACGCGAGTACTGTGATAGCCAAACCAGCATTCAGATCGACCGCCCGTTCCGGCAACATTGCTCCGCGGCATTTGTCACATGTATACATGTGTGCCTTATAGCATGCTCTGGAGGATAAACCATCCATCTGATGCACTGTTCATCAGAGGGAAAAAGCCCTCAGAAACACAAAAGCATCTGGGCCATTTGGTCCTAACATTACCCCTTACGGGATTATTGCTCATCAGCAAGGAACGTTGCGGGGATCTTATTACAATGATACGCACCCCCAAATCCCTCTATAATCAGGGAGTCATGTACTAGAGGCCGCTATGTATAGATTGTTGTTGATCGCCGGATTGTTGGTTCTTTTCTATTATCTTCTGCGGAGGGTGATCAATAAAATAAACGAGAGAGGGGGAGTACTCAGCCGATCGGAAGTTCACGCTCAAGGAAGTCAAATGGTGCAGGATCCGGTTTGCCGAGTCTTTATCCCTCGGGCGAGCGCAGTCTGTGAAGAGATTGGAGGGCAGACGTACTTTTTTTGTAGCACGGGATGCGCCAAAGTCTTTCAGAATCAGTTATCGCATTAACAACCGGAATGGTTCCCATCTGACACCATTTCGTCTTTGTCAAAGAATAGAGTCATCTGGCATTCGCGAGCTGTAAAATTAAATAACGGTGGCCCTCCTTTCCCTCCGGCGATCCGATTGTATGTCCATTTCTCGCCGCCGAAAAACCGAGTTGTCTTCGCATCCGGGGCGCCTAATTCCTTTTCAATCCATGTCTTATCCTTTCCTTGATAGCGGGTTAAAGAGTTCTCCAAATAGGGGTTGTGACTGCAGGCTCCGCCCACTAGGCTGATTGCTAGAAGCCAAGGTATGTTACGCATGCCGAGTGTCCTCCTGCCTCATAGAGCGTCGAGGTCGAATTTTTCATCTGTGAAAATCTAGCGAGCACCCGTATTTTGTGAAACGAATATATACCAGTTAAATGGTTGACAGGGTTGCCTTGTTATTGAGTTAATCCTAGAATATGGGATAAGAACTTAAGCCTGCAAGTATTAGGGAAAGGACGTTGTCATGAAACTGTATTTAGATACGGCGAATGTCAAGGAAATCCAAGAAGGGGCCAGCCTTGGTCTTATTGATGGTGTCACAACTAATCCCTCTCTTGTGGCCAAAGAAGGGCGAAGTTTTAAGGAAATGCTCCTGGAAATTTGCAACATGGTCGATGGTCCGATCAGTGCGGAGGTCGTTGGTATCGAATCCGAAGGAATGATTAAGGAAGGCCGGGAATTGGCCAAGATCCACAAAAATATCGTAGTGAAGGTTCCGCTTATTCCAGAGGGACTTCGCGCTACGAAAAAACTGTCGGCGGAAGGAATTCGGGTGAATGTCACCTTATGTTTTTCTCCCACCCAAGCTCTCTTGGCCGCCAAGGCGGGTGCCTGGTGTGTCTCGCCCTTTATCGGTCGCCTTGACGACGTGAGTTCTGACGGAATGGAATTAATCCGGCAGATCGTGACGATCTATAACAATTATGATTACAAAACCCAGGTTCTGGTTGCGAGCGTGCGGCATCCTCAACATGTTGTAGAAGCGGCGCTGGCGGGGGGCCATATTTGCACGATGCCCTATACAGTATTTCAGCAACTCGTGAAACACCCGCTGACCGATATCGGGCTGAAGAAGTTTCTCGCCGATTGGAACACGATGGGGAAAAAGTAACATATCTCAAAGACCTATGTCATTCGGCCGGGAACTTGAAAGACAACGTGTGGCCTCAATGAAGATCCGATGGAACATCGGACGGGTCAGCTTGCCTGTGAATGTATTTTGCTGGCTGGGATGGTAGGAGGCGATCAAGGTTACCCCCCAAGGTAAATCATAGGTTATGCCATGGCCAAACTTGGGCCGTGGACGTGGCAGATCCAATCCCAATTCATGGCTTGACCTGAGATAGTGATCGAACGCAATCTTGCCCAGCGCCACGACTGCCCGCACCCGCTGCAATGCCCGCAGCTCGCCTAGGACAAATGGCCGACAGGCCGCAAATTCTTCCAGCGTGGGCTTATTGACCGGAGGAGCGCATCGCACCGTCGCGCCAATATAGCAATCGGTGAGGACCAGGCCGTCACTCACATGAGTGGAAGTCGCTTGATTCGCGAAACCGAATCGATGCAACGCTTCATACAACCAATCCCCGCTGCGATCTCCGGTAAAGATGCGCCCGGTCCGATTGCCGCCGTGTGCGGCCGGGGCGAGACCGAGGACGTAGAGTCGGGCTAAGGGATCTCCGAACCCTGGAATCGGCTTTCCCCAGTAGGACCATTCGCGGTATTGACGCTTTTTGTTCTGAGCAACGGCTTCTCGGTACGTGACCAGTCGTGGGCAGCGTGTGCAGCCGACAATATCGGCATTGAGTATCGCGAGCGTGGCCATGACAAAGGAGTGTAGCAAAACCAGGAGTTGCTTGTCGCACGGGAGGCATGTTGGTAGCATGGGCGTTCAGCTGTGACGAAAGGACTACAGGTCATGCGGAAGAATGATGTCAGCCGGCGGGCACTCAGAGTTTGTTTCATGATGGTGCTGGGACTGGCGCCCCTCTCTGCCGGACTGTCTGTGAAGTCGAACGCTGCGGCATCCGCTATGTCCAAGCTGGCTGATGATCACATTGTCTCGGAGGCGGATCGAGTCACAACCCCGCTGGTGAGCGAGCCTGAGATAGCATCCGAGCTTGAAGATCGACTGGTCATTCTTCCCGAAATCAAACGGGAAGGCGAGCGGTTTTTCTTGAGCTCATTCAAGTTGCCCGACAAGTTGACGTTCGCCGGCCAGTCGATTCCACTGGATAACTGGCAGGTGCGGGAGCGGATCGAATACGAGTTTTATCAATTTCTCGAGGACCAAGGTGAAAGTATCATCCTGGCGAAACGGACTGGGCGCTGCTTCGCGCCTGCTGAAAAGCAATTGGCCGATGCCGGTTTACCGGATGATTTGAAATACATGTTACTGGTTGAGAGTAAGTGCATCGCCGCCGCCTATTCACGAGCCAAAGCTTCCGGACCGTGGCAATTCATCAACTCCACGGGGCGGCGTTACAAGCTGCACAATGAGCGCTGGCTGGATGAGCGGCGCAACCTTGAAATGTCCACCGAAGCGGCCATTAAGTATCTGCGCTATCTTCGGGATCTACAGCGGGGAGACTGGTTTCTTGCGATGGCGTCATACAATGCCGGCGAGGACCGCGTACGGAAATTGATCAAGGAACAGAATGTCAACGACTACTGGCGCATGCATGGCCCCCGAGAAACCATGCGGTATGTTGCGCGGATCATTGCGGCAAAAGAAATCTACTCTCAACCTGAAAAATATCTCGGTTTGACAAAAAAGGATCTCTACCCCCCGCTTGAAACAGAAACAGTGACGGTGACCATCAAGGAATCGCAGCGGCGTCTCACGTTGATTGCCGAGGAGTATGGAACCTACTTCCTTGAATTGAAAATGCTCAACCCGGAATTTACAAAGGACTACTTGCCAAAGGGAACCTACCAGGTTAAGGTGCCGCGACAGACCTGTGCGAATCGCTGCTTCAAACAAGACACCTTGCCGTAGTTCTCATGATGCAAGTCGGCGTCTCGGAGCCTGGAGCACGAGTTCTCCTCACAAGGCTCTTCCAGGCTGGTCTGCAGGCGGTCGATCCTTACGACGCGATCTGCCGCCAGGTCCACCTGCAGCGCGGACGGCTCACCATCGGCTCGCAGCACTATTCACTTCAGAAACAACACCGAATCGTAGTGGTCGGGGCCGGGAAGGCGTCGGGGCGTATGGCTCAGGCGTTGGAGCGCCGGTTGGGCGAGCGGATCCATACCGGACTGGTGGTGGTGAAGTACGGTCACGGCGTTCCGACAAAGACAATTCGTATCGCGGAGGCCGCTCATCCCGTTCCGGATACGGCAGGCCTCCAGGCGAGTCGCATGATGATGGAATTGATCGGAACGCTGAAGCCGGAAGACCTTCTTATCGTGCTGTTATCAGGCGGAGCATCAAGCCTTCTCCCGGCACCCGCGCCAGGCATCAACCTCAGGGATAAACAACAAACCACCAAATTGTTGCTGCGCTCCGGGGCGACCATTCAAGAGATGAATGCGGTTCGCAAGCATCTATCACGGATAAAAGGCGGGCAACTGGCAGCTGCCACTTCTGCACGAGTGGCGTGCGTCATCCTGTCCGACGTGATTGGGAACGACCTTGGGACCATTGGGTCCGGTCCGACCGCGCCTGATCCCACTACATTTGGCGAAGCCTGGGAGATTTTAGAGCGATATGGAGTATCCATGCGCCTTCCGGTGTCCGTGCGCCGGCGGATGGAGGCGGGCATCAACAAATCCGTGGCAGAAACACCCAAAGCCGATGCCGCGCTCTTTCGTCGGGTACACAATGTGCTCGTCGGAGATAATGAGGCGGCAGTCGATGCCGTCGTGAAGGCCGCGAAAGGGCAGAAATTATACACCCTGGTCCTCTCGACGACCGTCACAGGTGAAGCGCGGGAGATCGCCAAACTGTTCGGTGCGATGGCTCGAGAAATCGTGTCACACGGACGTCCCGTCCGGCGTCCTTGCTGCGTGATCGCAGGGGGAGAAACCACGGTGACGGTACGAGGTCAGGGAACGGGAGGGCGAGCCCAGGAGTTCGCGTTAGCTGCCGCAGTGGAAATTGCGGGGTTGTCCAAGGTATGGGTGGCGGGCTTGGCCACCGACGGCACTGACGGGCCGACGTCCGTGGCAGGGGCCGTCGTGGACGGTGAGACCGTGGCGCGGGCACATCGCAGCAAACTGGATGTGCTTCGCGCGCTCCAGGAAAACGATGCCCATCCTTTTTTCAAGACACTCCGCAACCATATCGTGACCGGTCCCACCGGGACCAACGTAAACGATCTTTACCTCCTCCTCGCGCTCTAGGTACTATCCTCATTGACATGTCCGATGCACTGATTCTATCCCTTAAGGAAAGCTGCGATCCGCGCCTTGTCGGCGGGAAAGCCTCCGGTTTGGCAAAACTGATTGGCACAGGCTTCGCGGTGCCAGCGGGATTCTGCGTGACGACGGCTGTATACCGGCATTGTTTGGAAGAAGCCGGGATTGATACGGCCAAGGTATGGAAGCAGGCCCTGCACTCGTCAGAAGATCCACTAGTCCAAGAACAGGCACGCATTCGAGAGGTGTTGCTGACGCAGCCCTGGCCGGCAGGATTCCAGGCTGACTTAGAGCTGCGGCTCACGAACCTGGCGCATGATCCCTCGATTCGGTGGGCGGTGCGTTCTTCCGCCACCAATGAAGATGCGAGAGCGGCGAGTGCCGCAGGTCTCTATCGCACGACTCTTGGGCGGTCTTGGCAAGAAGTGCTGCCGGCCATCCGCGAATGCTGGATTTCGTTGTGGGACGCGCACCTGGTCCACTGGCTACTGCGGTTCGGCGGAGATATGGTCTGTCCGGCGATGGCGGTGATCATTCAACCCATGCTCAATGCACAGGTTGCCGGGGTCGCCTTCTCGATCCACCCCGTCACGGGCCGAACCACTCAGGTGGTCATTAACGCTGTGCCAGGCCTCGCGGCACTTCTTGTGAATGGAAATGTCACGCCGGATCAGTACGTGGTGGAGGAGAGCGCCGAACCTGCCGCGCTGCTGCGTATTCGTCGATCTATTCTGACAGAGAAGCGACAGAAATTAGTGACGACGCCGGAGGGAGTGCGCGCGGAGCCTATTCCGAGTGTCGAGCAACGGCAATCCTCGTTATCCGAGAAACAACTCTTTGAGCTGGCCCGGCTGGCGA
>JACCYV010000324.1 GCA_013696305.1 Nitrospira sp. | reverse complement strand
GATTCTGGCCGAAACCCTGATCGCCGCTTCTTTGACGTACACATTCGGCAAGTTGGTCGGCGACACCAGGCAAGGCTGGGCCATTCTCGCTGCGATGCTGAGCGTGCTCGCCCTGTTCATTCTAGGGGCCTATTGGGCGGAATCGGCAGGAAATCCACGCATAGCCGCGTTGGGTGTTGAACAGACACCCGATGGCGCGCAGCCGGGCGGCAATATGGAAGGGAAGGAAGTTCGTTTCGGGGTCGCCCGCTCAGCGCTCTTTGCCACTGCGACGACGGCAACATCCACCGGGGCGGTGAATTCGATGCACGATTCCTTCACCCCGCTCGGCGGATTGGTTCCATTGTTCATGATGCAATTTGGCGAGGTGATTTTGGGCGGGGTCGGTTCGGGCCTCTACGGTATGGTGGTCTTTGCCATCGTCGCCGTGTTCATCGCCGGTCTGATGGTGGGCCGGACCCCGGAATACCTCGGCAAGAAGATCGAGCCGTATGAAATGAAGATGGCGGCGCTGCTGATCCTGATTATGCCCATAGTCGTCTTGGGATTCACGGCGATCGCCGTGGTTACCGAGGCCGGTACGTCGTCGATTCTGAATCCCGGCACGCACGGCTTCAGCGAGATCCTCTACGCCTATACCTCTCAGGGTAACAACAATGGGAGCGCCTTCGCGGGACTGAACGCGAACACCCTGTTCTACAACCTCACCGGTGGAATGGCGATGCTGGTTTCCCGATTCTGGCTGGCGATTCCCACTTTGGCGCTTGCGGGACGCTGGCTCGAAAGAAGATTCTGCCGGCTGGTCCGGGGACGCTCCCGACTCATACGCCACTCTTTGTGGGATTGTTGATCGGAGTGGTCCTCCTGGTCGGTGCCTTGACATTTGTGCCGGCGCTGGCATTGGGGCCGGTGGTGGAACATTTGATGATGATCGCTCGCTAGTCTACAAGATGAAAAAAGTCCGCCAGCGGCGTTCTGGCAAGACACTGCCGCCTCACCAACTCGGCGGCGTTCACAAGCGTGACGCTCCTTATTCGTCGCGTCGTGAACCTCAGGGCTACACGTACTGGAGCGTACGCGTCGTCTCTTCGCGTGCTGCGGCCTTGCCTGGGACAAGGCGCGTCTTCGCGCGCCGAGGGTGGGGCGGGTAAGAAGGTTGCCCTTTTGAGCATCCTGCGGGAAGGGTTTTCTATAATGCTACATGTGTGGGCTAGTGAATTTCTGGTGCACCAACAGAGTTTTTCCGCAGCCTGCTAGCCAAGCAGAGAGGGAGTCCCATGACGTCATCGACCAAAGCCCAACCGCTCTTCGATCCATCCCTTGTCCGCCAGGCGCTGGTGGACGCGCTGCGCAAACTCCACCCTCGGATTCAGGTGCGCAACCCGGTCATGTTTGTGGTTTTTGTGGGAAGCATCTTCACGTCGTTTCTGTTCCTGCAGGCGTTGTTCGGGAAAGGCGAGGCACCGACATGGTTCATCTTGGCGATTTCGTTATGGCTCTGGTTCACCGTGTTGTTCGCGAATTTTTCCGAAGCGATCGCCGAAGGGAGAGGCAAGGCCCAAGCCGATTCTCTGCGCAAAGCCAGGACTGAATTGACCGCCAAGCGTTTCGGAAAACCGACTTCGGGAGTGGACTACCTGAGTGCGCCCCCGGCGATCGGCAAACCCGGCGAAGTCTACAGTCTCGTTCCAGCCAGTCAGCTTAAGAAAGGCGACATCGTGTTGGTCGAGGCAGGGGATTACATTCCCTGCGACGGAGATGTGATCGAGGGTATCGCCTCGGTGAATGAAAGCGCGATTACGGGGGAGAGCGCGCCGGTCATTCGAGAATCCGGCGATCGGAGTGCAGTCACCGGTGGGACGCGCGTGCTGTCCGATTGGCTCGTGGTACGGATCACTGCCAGTCCGGGGGAAACCTTCCTGGACCGGATGATCGCGATGGTCGAAGGCGCGAAGCGCCAGAAGACGCCGAACGAAATTGCGCTCAATATTCTGTTGGCCGCGCTCACAATCGTCTTTTTGCTGGCGACGGTGACGTTGCTGCCGTCTTCCCTCTATGCCGTGCAGGCGATGGGTCAGGGCGCACCGGTTACGGTCACGGTGTTGGTAGCCCTGCTGGTGTGTCTCATTCCGACCACGATCGGCGCGCTCTTGTCTGCGATTGGAATTGCCGGCATGGATCGCATGGTGCAGGCGAACGTGATTGCCACCTCGGGGAAAGCCGTCGAAGCGGCAGGTGATGTGGACGTGTTGCTTCTCGACAAAACAGGCACGATTACGCTCGGCAACCGGCAAGCCACCGCATTCATTCCCGCGGAGGGAGTTCTGGAGGCGACCTTAGCCGATGCGGCCCAGCTGGCCTCTCTTTCCGATGAGACGCCGGAAGGTCGCAGCATCGTGATCTTGGCCAAGGAACGCTACGGACTCAGGGGGCGTGACATTCACGCGATGGGGGCGACGTTTATGCCATTTACCGCGCAGACCAGGATGAGCGGCGTGGATTTTGACGGCCGGCAGATCCGGAAGGGATCGACGGACGCCATCGCATCCTACGTCAGCCACCTCGGCGGCTCGTTTCCACCGGCTGTGCGAAACGCGGTCGAGTCGATCGCAACCCAAGGGGGCACACCTCTCGTCGTGGCCGAGGGCCAGACGGTGCTCGGGGTGATTCATTTGAAAGATATTGTAAAGGGAGGCATTAAGGAACGGTTTGCCGAATTGCGGCGGATGGGCATCAAGACCATGATGATCACCGGCGACAATCAGCAGACGGCGGCGGCGATTGCTGCCGAGGCCGGGGTAGACGACTTTCTCGCCCAGGCGACCCCAGAAGCCAAATTGGCGCTGATCCGTGATCTACAAGGAGAAGGCCGCCTTGTGGCCATGACTGGCGACGGGACCAATGATGCCCCGGCGCTGGCACAGGCTGATGTGGCCGTGGCCATGAATACGGGCACGCAGGCGGACAAGGAAGCGGGCAATCTCGTTGATCTAGACTCCAATCCCACCAAGCTGATCGAAATCGTGGAAATCGGCAAGCAGCTCCTTATGACACGAGGCGCGCTTACGACCTTCAGCATTGCGAACGACATTGCGAAGTATTTCGCGATCATTCCAGCGGCGTTTGCCAGCACCTATCCGGTGCTGGGGTCGTTGAATGTGATGGGGTTGGCGACGCCGGAGAGCGCGGTTCTGTCGGCGGTCATCTTCAATGCCTTGATCATCGTCGCCCTGATTCCTCTGGCGCTTCGGGGTGTGAAATTCCGGCCGATCGAGGCATCGGCGCTGCTGCGCCATAATGTCCTTATTTACGGGCTCGGCGGTCTCATCGCTCCCTTTATCGGGATCAAACTGATTGACCTGATCCTGGTCGCGTTCCACCTGGTGTGAGACAGGATGATGAAAAAGACCGCTGGCTTCGTTCTCGGCTGGCAAGAATCCTCAACGTACCCCAGAGGGTACGCCTCCGGTTCTTGTCTCGCCTGCGGCCTCGCCAATCGGCCTTTTTGATCATCCTTGAGTCGTCACTAAACAGAAGAGGAGCAATATGAAGGAGCAGATCAAACCGGCGTTGATGACCTTCCTCATCCTCACCGTGGTGACGGGTCTGGTTTATCCAGCCATAGTCACAGGTTTAGCTCAGCTTTTGTTTCCGCATCAAGCGAACGGTAGCCTCATCTACAAGGACGGCAAGCCTATCGGCTCGATGCTGATCGGCCAACCCTTCGATGACCCCAAGTATTTCTGGGGACGCCCTTCCGCAACCGCTCCCTTTCCCTATAACGCCGCCGCCTCGTCCGGTTCGAATCTCGGGCCCACCAATCCCGCACTGATGGAGGCCGTGAAAACGCGGGTGGCTGCCTTGAAGTCTGCGGATCCCGGGAATGACGTACCGGTTCCGGTCGATCTGGTGACTGCCTCAGGAAGCGGTCTCGATCCGCACATCAGTCCCGCTGCGGCGGAGTATCAGGTGGGTCGTGTCGCTCGCGCGCGGAGGATGGATGAAGTACTCGTGCGGGCGCTTGTCGTGCAACATACGGCAGGTCGCCAACTGGGAATTCTGGGAGAACGCCGAGTGAATGTGCTGGCGTTAAATCTCGCATTAGATGCATCTTAGCGAGCTCGGTTGCAGATGTTATGGGTCTGAATGCCAGACGAGGCCAGAGAGTTCTCAGTCATGTTCGTTCCCCCATCATTCACGCCCTGGGACCTCGTTGACGCCCTGAGGCATGTCTACTAAAATCCGTGCGGCCGGTCTTGAGTCATCTTGATTTTCATCAGCAGATCCTTTCTCTTTTTCAGGAGTTCCATGGACGACCAACGGCCGGATCCCGATGCGTTGCTGAGGCGGGTGCAGGCCGAGGAAGCTGATCAGGCGCGGGGCAAGTTGAAGATTTTCTTTGGTGCGACCGCCGGTGTGGGTAAAACGTACGCCATGCTCCAAGCGGCCCACGAGCAGCGGAACGAGGGAATCGACGTCATGATCGGCTGGGTCGAACCCCACGGCCGGGCGGAAACGGAGGCGTTGGTCCAGGGATTGCCGGCCCTTGCTCACCGTGAGGTGACCCATGGGGGATCCCTGCTCCGTGATTTTGATTTAGACGCGGCATTATCCCGCCGGCCTCATCTTCTGTTGATGGACGAACTGGCCCATACGAATGCACCAGGTTCCAGACACCCGAAACGATGGCAGGATGTTAGGGAACTCCTGCAAGCGGGGATCAACGTCTATACGACCGTCAACGTGCAGCATATCGAAGGACTCAATGACGCGGTGGCTCAGATCACCGGCATCCGCGTGAGCGAGACCGTGCCGGATTCCATCCTTGAACAGGCGGATGACGTGGAATTGGTGGATCTTCCACCGGACGATCTGCTGCAACGTCTCAAAGACGGCAAGGTCTATATGCCGGAGCAGGCTCAGCACGCCCTCAGATATTTTTTCCGAAAGGGCAATTTGATCGCGCTACGCGAGATGGCCTTGCGTCGGACGGCTGAGCGAGTCGATCAACAAATGGAGGTGTATCGCCGGGATCATGCGATCATCGCCACGTGGCCGGCAACGGAAACGATCATGGTCTGTGTGAACCTGAAATCTCGCGGGCCCATGTTGGTCCGCGCGGCGAGGAAGATGGCCACCGGGCTACATGCCAAATGGATCGCCGTCTATGTGCAGACGTCGATGCACCTGCGCCTGGCGGAGCAGGAACGGAGCCGTGGCATCGACACGCTCCGGTTGGCAGAACGGATGGGTGCGGAAACGGCGACGTTGACCGGGGATGATGTCAGTGAGCAGCTGCTGGCCTATGCCCGGAGGCGTAATGCCACGAAAATCATCGTCGGTAAACCTCTGCGTTCAGGCTGGAAGGAGTGGATCTTCGGCTCAGTCGTGGATGATCTCGTCCGCGGTAGCGGGGACATGGACATCTATGTGATGACGGGTGAAGCCGGTCCCAGTAAGCCCATGGTCACGGGACCTCTTCAACGGACCAGGAACCGCCGAAACTATGGCTATGCTGCGGCCGTGGTGGTGGCCTGCACGGCATTGAGTTGGGTGATGTCTCCCTATTTCAGCCAACCCAATTTAATCATGGTCTACCTGTTCGGCGTCGCCATCGCTGCAACCCGATGGGGTCGGGGCCCGTCCGCGCTGGCGTCGTTGATGAGCGTCGCGGCCTTCGACTTCTTTTTCATTCCCCCTTATTATTCGTTCGCCGTCTCCGATGTGCAGTACCTGTTGACGTTTGTGGTCATGCTGGTCGTGGCATTGCTGATCAGCCGGCTCGCGTCCCATAAGAGCCAGCAAGCCGAAGCGGCCACGATTCGTGAACAACGAACTGCGGCGCTCTACGCCATGAGCCGGGAGTTGGTCACTCAACGTGGGTTGGACAAACTGGCCTCAGTCGCGTCCCGGCATATTCACGATGTCTTTGATTGTCAGGTGGCTGTGTTCCTTCCGGATCGGGACAGTCGAGTCCATCTCCATCGGGGTGACGCGCTCCATTTCGATCTGGATCCTAAGGAAGCCGGCATCTCGCAATGGGTCTTCGACCATAAAGAGTCCGCCGGTCACGGCACCAATACGCTTTCCGGCTCGGATTCGATCTATTTGCCGTTGCTAGGGTCCCATGGTGCGGTGGGTGTGCTGGCGGTGCGAACCTCGCGACCTGCCGAACTGCTCGACCCGGAACAGCTTCATCTTCTCGAAACCTTTGCGAATCAGATGGCGTTGGCCTTGGAACGGGCGCGATTGGCAGAAGAAACACAAGAAGCCCACGTGCAAACGGAAACGGAACGGATGCGCAATGCCGTCCTGAGTTCGGTCTCACATGACCTCCGGACGCCCCTCGCGACGATGGTGGGCGCGAGCAGCGCACTACTGAACTCCTCCAACCGGCCATTGTCGACCGAGAGTCAGCAGGAACTGATCCGGTCCATCAGTGACGAGGCCGGACGCTTGGATCGGTTGCTGAAGAATCTGCTCGATATGACCAGATTGGAAGCGGGAGCCATGCAACTACGCACGGATTGGAATTCTCTCGAAGAAGTGGTGGGGACGGCGCTCGCGCGAGTGGAATCGAGGCTGGCTAGTCACCCGGTTTCGACGACCTTTCCCGAGAATCTCCCTCTGGTGCTGGTCGATGGCGTCTTGATCGAACAAGTGTTGATCAACTTGATGGAGAATGCCGCCAAGTATTCCCCTCCGGACGGTCCCATTGAGGTCACGGCTGCGGTAAAAGATGGGGCGATCCTTATGGAAGTGATGGATAGAGGCTTCGGCATTCCGCCGGGTGAAGCAACGCGCATCTTCGAGAAGTTTTATCAGCTTCACCCCGACCGGGAGGGCGGTGTTGGACTTGGGTTGACGATTTGCCGGGGAATCGTCGAAGCCCATGGAGGCCGCATCTGGGTCGAGAATCGATCCGGCGGCGGCACAGTGTTCCGCTTCACACTCCGGACCGAAACGCACCAGCCGACGGTCGAGCCTGAAACCACGGAACGCAACCAAGCGGCTACATAGGATCTGCATGCACCCATGCCATTGACCACGACCCACGACGTCACCGTGCTGCTCATCGAGGATGAAGCGGAGATCCGGCGATTTCTGCGCACGACGTTGCCACCCTATGGCTATCGGTTATACGAGGCCACGACAGGCGCAGAAGGACTGGCGCAAGCCACGTCCCGCAATCCCGACATCATACTGATCGATCTTGGGCTTCCCGATATGGACGGAACTGAAGTGATCAGGCAGATCCGGGGTTGGGGGACCATACCGATCCTCGTATTGTCTGCCAGAGACCAAGAGCAGGTGAAGGTGGCGGCACTGGATCTCGGCGCCGACGATTATGTGACGAAGCCGTTCGGTGTGGATGAGTTATTGGCACGCATGCGCGCCGCTTCAAGGCATGCGGCTCGGGCCGCGAGCGACGGAGTGGAATCGACATACACGTTCGGCGACCTGAGGGTCGATCTCGGGCGAAGGCAGGTGTTTGTGTCAGGAAAGGAAGTCCATCTCACACCGATCGAGTACAAGATGTTTGCCACTCTTGTGCGATACGCCGGGAAGGTCGTCACGCATCGCCAGTTGCTCAAGGAGGTCTGGGGTCCTCTGCATGTGGATGAGGCGCATTATCTGCGCGTGTATATGCGCCAACTGAGAAACAAGGTCGAAGCTAATCCCGCTCAGCCACGCCATCTGGTGACGGAGCTAGGCGTTGGATACCGGCTCCGGACGGAATGATCGATCCTGCCGACGTTGACGCAGTCTTTATATCGCTCTCCTTAATTTTAATCCTGTCTTGATGCGCCACGCCGTATAGTCGATGAAGTGAGCAGCGCGAGCATTGTTGAGACGGCGGAATGATGTGGACCCTCACTGTATGCTCGGCTGCTGCTTGCGTGGTCGGTCAAGAAAGAACGGGCCTGAGTAGCAATATGAAACGCTGTCCGATGGTCCTGGCCTGCTGGCTGGTTTTCATGTGGGGGGGGATCGTCCCCCTGTATGCCGACGAGCCTGCGATAACGAAACAGGAGAATGATGGACAGATCTCGTCGGCGCCACCGTCCCTGCCTTCGACCGTCGCCGGTTCCAATCTCTGGCATTACGGCGCCTATCTGGATGTTGCCTACATTCTGAACTTCAATTTCCCTGACAATCATCTCTGGCGTAATCGAACGACTGCGTCCCGGCACAACGAATTCGCTCCCAACATGGCCTTAGCCTATGTCCGCAAGGATGTGACCGAAGCGTCACGCTGGGGAATGGAACTCGGAGTCCAGGGCGGGTACGACTCCCAAAATTTTGCATTTCTGCCGGGCGAACGTGAAGTCAGCGGAGCCGACACGCTTCGTCACGTCCATCGAGCGAATGCCTCTTACCTCGCTCCGGTCGGCAATGGGCTGCTGGTTACCGCCGGGTTGTTCAATAGTTTGATCGGGTATGACTCGCTGTATGCCAAGGACAATCCGAACTACACGCGTTCATGGATTGCCGACAATACGCCCTACATGATGTTCGGGGTGAATGCAAAATATCCCATCAGTGACGAACTGACCGCCACTGCATTCATTGTCAACGGGTATTACCATCTGTCGCATCCCAATGACCAACCGAGTTACGGTGGCCAATGGGTATACAAGGCCACTC
>JACCYV010000255.1 GCA_013696305.1 Nitrospira sp. | reverse complement strand
AGGTCTTGATAGATCGACGGGAGACTTGGGAGTGTCTTGATCTCGTTGACCAGGTTTCGAAGGGCCGGATTGCCCAGCACGGCCCGTAAAGCCTCGGCCTGTTGAATGGTTGATTTCAGCGTCGCGGTATCGAATGGCTTCTGCAGAAATCGATGGGCAACAGAGGCGGATCGTACATAGTTATACGGGCTTTGGTCGCCGGAGAGCACGATACGGATGGTCTGGGGGCAGGCCTTGCACACCTCTCCTAAAAACTTGGCGCCATCCATTTCGAGCATGGTCATATCCGAGACGACCACATCGCAGGGCGTCTCACGTATCGCAGCCAGAGCCTGCGTGGCTGAGGGAAAGAACTGCATCTCCCACTCGGTTTGCATGGGGGTCAAAATTCGACGCAGGTGCTGCAAGATTTCCGGCGCATCGTCCACAAACACCACACGTCGCATGATGCCCTCCCCTCGACAAAACCGTCCCCATCCTCATCGGTTGACAGCCAACCCTTCTTGAGCCAATTCAAAAAAGACTGGGCGAAATGACCTCGAAGGTAGAGCGGCATCAAGGAATGAAGGCGGCGACGAAGGACGGTGAGCGGATCAGTTGCGGTCCAGGTCCCAACTGATGATGTCGGCATTTTTCCCCTCGCCTCCTGGCCTCCCATCGGCTCCGAAGGAAATGATCTCGAACTCCCCGCCTTGAGTCGAGGGGGTGGTGTACTTGTACGCAAAGCCCCAGGGATCGGCCGGCACCTTCGGAATGTAGCCCCCGGCCTTCCAATTGGGGGCGGCGGGGCCCGACATGGGACGCTCGACAAGCGCTTTCAGCCCTTGCTCGGTAGAAGGCACGTTGCCATTATCGAGCTTGTAGAGTTGCAACGCGCTTTCCACATTGGCGATTTGAGCCTTGGTGGCAGCCCGCTTGGCATCTTCCGTCCGCCCCATTACACGAGGAATCAGAAGGGTTGCGAGAATGGCCAGGATCACCACGACGATCATCACCTCGATGAAGGAAAATCCGCCGCCACAGCGCCGCAGCCTGTCCAAGCGCGGATACCAATGACTCACCGACTGCTCACCGAGGCGGCTGACTAGAAGCTTCTGATATTGACGCCAACCCATGTGCTGGATGCTCCTTTTGTCGGTCACACTCTCGCCGGAGCATTTTCTCCGACGAAGGATTGTAACAGACTCGTTGTCGGCACTGTGCTCAATTCGCCCCTGAGAACCGGTTCCGTTCACCTATCGGTCAGCGTCGTGCCCTCTGCCTGTTCAGCACGACGTGATCTGATGCAGCATCACGCCCGGCTTGAGTTGCGCGCGAGGCAGGATGTTTAAATGCATGCGAAAGGTCGGCAGGGTCGCCACAGGCGTGATGGCCTGAATCGACAACCCGACGGCTCTGCACGCATCTGCAAGGGCCGGCGGACCAACGACGAAGGCCACCGCTCCAGGCATCAGCACCTTCGCCATCCGTTGAATGCGGGTCATCATAGCTCCCGGCTTGTCATAGAGTGAGAATGGCGTCCACTCGTAGACAAGATCGTACCTCTCGTGGCCTTTCTCTCCACCCTCGTCTGCACGAGGCCTCATGCGTACGTCGAGCAACCAGTCCAGTCGTTGTGCACGAGCCCACATATTCCACAATATCTGTGCCTGTCGCTGTGCGAACGCGGGATAATCATACAGGATCGTGCAGGCACGGCGGCGGTCGCTGCCGATGCAGGTGGTGATTGCGCCGTCAAATCCTGCAATGAGCAGATGACCGGCCCGGCCCACCGGTGCTGCCAATGGCCGGTCTTGTTCAATGAGATCCTGCAGGTAATCGGCCACGAAGGGTTGCGTCGCCAGCTCCTCGATTTCTCGCTCATCGTCAGGATAGAGAAGCACAGCGCCGAACGCCTTTTCCGGGCTGACCAATGGTGCAACCCCCTCAAACACTGCATTCCAGCCGACGGCTGTCGGAGCGGCCTTGATCAATAAAGGCTCGCTGACCTTGCTCCAGGTCAGTCCCAGAGGAATCATCCGTCTCGTTCCCCCATCCATTAACAGAAGATTTTCTTGCTCGATCGCCACCCCGCGCTGGCAGGGCGCCGCTCCTCGCTGATCCAACGGCAGATAGGACATTCCTGCCCGATCATCCCAACAGGTGGCCTTTATCACTCGTTGTCCCTGGATCGTCACGCACAGCTTGTGCGTCGTATCGAAATATCGTCTCGGCGGATCGGGTTCCGGGAGCCATGTCACGACATGTGACCGCGATGGATCCATGAAGATTGGAAAGGGATCCCCGCCGCCCGGAACCTGTGGACGGAAGAAGCCGCTAAAAAGCCGATAGGCTGCCTCAGACGGATAGGGAGGAATGCCGCGATAGCGGAGGGGCCGCGGGGCCGGCTTCTCGCCATTCTGATCGTCATAGAGTCCGCGAATCAGTTCAAACACCGCCGAGCCGGTGCCGGGCCACAGCGAGAGAAACAATTCGACGACCGGCAAGAAATCAATATCCTCCCAATGCATGGCCCCCAGGCAGGCCATGAACTGCTTGCGATCGAACGTTTCATCGTGCAGCGCGAAGAGAGCGTCCTTTCGGTGCCGGATTGTCGCCACTCCCCTCGCATCAATTGTCACATCCTGTTCATCGTAGAAGAAACGAACTTCCTCCAGGGGGACTCGCATGGCCTGCGACGCCATCCCACGCAGGTCATCAGCCCGCAGACGTTCCCATCCCGGTTTTCTTGAGAGATCCAGCTTTGTGGTGTTGACCATGCCGCTTGGCGCCAACCCGACCCACGTACCCCAGTCGAGATGCACCCGCGCACGCAGGAACCTCAACGCCCCATCGACCATCCCCCATTCACATTCGTGCAGAAGATGGCCATTCGGATCGGCCGCGAGCACCCGGCGGCCATGGCTTCCATAGACGACGATATGGCCGGTTGGGTGCCGCGCGGACGAAGGGGTCGTCAGCAGATAGGGCAGATCTTCGAGGTTGGAGGGAAAGACAAACGTATTCGACCGCCGGAGAATCTCTTGTATCGCGGGATCGAGCACCATTTACTCGCGAATCTGGCCGTGTCCGAGAACCACGAATTTTGAGCAGGTCAATTCTTCAAGCCCCATTGGCCCCCGAGCATGGAGTCGTGATGTGCTGATGCCGATTTCCGCCCCCAGGCCGAACTGGTACCCATCGTTGAGCCGGGTCGAGGCGTTCACCAGCACCGCCCCGGCATCGACTTCGCGCATAAACCGCATCGCATGGCTGTAATCCTTCGTCACAATCGCTTCCGTATGCCGGGAGCCATAGGTGGCGATATGATCCATGGCTTCGTCCATGTGCTTCACCACTTTCACCGCCAGGATCAGATCCAGGAATTCCCGCCCGAAATCTTCTTCCACGGCCGGTGTCACCTCAGGGCACAGTTGGCAGGTCTTGGCACAACCACGGACCTCCACTTTGGCGGCGGTGAGTTGTTGCACCAGCAGCGGCAGCCACGTCCGCGCGATACTCTGATGAACCAACAGCGTTTCCATCGCATTGCAGGTCGAGGGGCGCTGCACCTTGGCATTTAAACAGATCCGCTCGGCCACCTTAGGATCGGCATCCGCATCGACATACGTATGGCAGACACCCTTGTCATGTTTGAGCACCGGAATCGTTGCATGCTCGGCGATCGTCTTCATCAGGGATTCACCGCCTCGGGGTATGATGAGATCGATGAATTGATCCTGCTTGAGCAACAGCTGGACGATTTCCCTCTCCGGACGATCGACAAAGGTCATCGCCCCCGCGGGCACCCCGGCCTCCTCGGCGGACTCGCCCAACACCTTGGCGATCGCGGTATTCGTATGAATCGCTTCCGATCCCCCGCGCAGGATGCAGACGTTGCCCGATTTAAGACACAGCGCCGCTGAGTCCGCTGTGACATTGGGGCGCGCTTCGTAAATGATGCCGATCACCCCGATGGGCACACGCATCCGGCCGACCTGCATCCCGTTCGGTCTGGTCCACATCTTGGGCATATCTCCGAGGGGGTCCGGCAACCGCGCAATGTCGCGTATGCCCGCCGCCATTTCCTGGATACGCTCCGTCGTCAGCCGCAACCGATCGGCCATGGCCTTGCGTTCCGGCGAGGCGTCGAACTGTTCCAAGTCTTTTTCGTTCTCGACCAACAGGTCGGTCGCGTGCTCTTCGAGACCATCAGCCATAGCATGCAATGCCTGGTTCTTCACCTCCGTCGCCAGAGTCGAGAGACGGCCTGCTGCGCCCTTGGCTTTCCTCACCAAGGCTCCCAGATACTCTTCCGGGGATAGTAGTTCGGCGGGAGCTTCCGGCTCCGTGGCCGGGGATTCGGTAAGGTCTTGTTCCATGTCGTGAATTCCTGCTGCCTGCCGACGTGGCGGGCGTGAAGCCTTGACGCGTCGGCCGAATCAAAATGGTGAACGTGGGCGCGGCGATCTATAGCCAGATAGGATACTGTGAGATTTGGAGTTGGGTCAAGGGTTCCGAGCAGGACATGTAGAGCGCCTGCGGCATACCGTAGACGTGATGTATCGACGACGCTGCCCATCGCGGGCATCGTGCCCTCGTATGCATAGCATCGTGCAAGACCCGACTGCTCGCATTGTCACCTTATGCCATCAGCACACATCGGAGTTCACGCCCTCGAACCAGTCATGGTGAGCGCCATCCAGTTGGATGAATCCCCCTCGGGGATTCCGTGCTCCCGGCGCCCGATGCGGGCGCGTTTAACGCATGAACATGCATCTGCACCGGGCCTTTCGGCTTGCCGACGGAGCGAGAAACGCCGTCTGGCCGCCCTTCCCGACTATCAAGAGAATAATGTGCAGCCTGCCCGAGAGATTCTCAGCCCGCTCACGACTTGAGACTGAGTGGGAATAAGAACGCCTGCTTTACTGCGACTTTTTCGCTCAATCTCACTCGGTCCCACCTCCTAGCAATGTGATTAAAAGATACCCGGAACGACAACCAGAGGAAGTAATTGGTAGTCTCAAACGCCTTTCACGTTGGTTTTCGCCCTGCTGCCTTTTCTCGATCAGCGTAGGATCCCGACACACCGAGGGAATGAGTCGAAGAGAAGCCGACCTACGCGCAGCGGTAAAACTATGCCGGCAAATTGGGGGGGTCCATTGGAGTAACCTGTGGCTCCCAATGAAGACAAAATGACCGAGACACGATACAGGCCAAAGCCGACGCGGGAAATGGTGGGAGCCGGTGAAGCTACGGGACTAGCTCAGAGCAGTGATCTAGGAAACAATCGGGCGGAAGGCCATGCGCCGATCACCATTCAGGGCTGATTCATCGGCTGAGAAAAAAATCACCGAATACTTTCCATACTAGTATCCATGGGCAGGAGGAAGGACGATCAACTATGGCTGACGCTTATGCTCAAAGGAAAATACAAGTCATCAGAGACTTCCTTGATGCCGAATTCAAGACCCCTTATACCGTAAAGACAGTATTACCTTTAAGGGATCCATTAGCCGATACTAAATTTAAAATTATTCTTGATAATCAAGTGGAACGCACCCTATCGGTCTGCGTCGCCCTAGTGATGGACAGCCATCCCACTCCAGACCAACTGAAGACACTACTCGTGTCACAGGGGATTATGGAAAAGATCAAAGCATCGGTAGACACTCGAATTTGCCATGAGGACTTAGGAA
>JACCYV010000247.1 GCA_013696305.1 Nitrospira sp. | reverse complement strand
GTGATCCTGCTGGATGTCCGTATGCCCAGGGTGGACGGGTTCGAGGCAGCTGAGCTGATACGGCAGCGGGAGCAATCGCGACACACTCCGATCATCTTCTTGTCGGCCGTCGACAAGCTGGAAGAAGACGTGTTCCGGGGGCTCGCCAGCGGGGCCGTGGATTATCTGTTCAAACCGGTCGTCGCGGAAGTCGTGCAGAGTAAGGTATCAGTGTTCGTGGACCTGTACCGCATGCGGGAGCGCGTGAAGCTTCAAGCCGTCCGGGACAGCGAAGCGCGATTTCGCCTGTTGGTGGACAGCATCAGAGACTGTTCGATTCTCCTGCTCAGTCCGGACGGGACGGTCACCAGCTGGAACCCCGGCACGCGCCTTGTCGAAGGGTATGAGGCGCACGAAGTGATCGGACGGAATCATGCCGGATTTTTTACGGCCGAGGATATTGACCGGGGCCAGCATGCCCTGGCATTGCAGGTGGCGGCGTCCTCGGGACAACACGAGGATGAAGGGTGGCGGGTGCGCAAAGACGGCTCGAAATTCTGGGCGAACGTCGTCATGACGGCCATGAAGGACGAGGGGGGAAAGCTGAGCGGATTCGCTCGGGTGGCGCGCGACCTGACGGAGCGCAAGGTCGCGGAAGAACAACTGCGGAGGATCGCGGTCGAATTGGAGCAGCGGGTCAGTGAACGCACGCAGGAATTGCGCGACTCCCAGTCGCGCCTGCGGGACCTGGCGACCGAACTCACCTTGACCGAGCAGCGCGAGCGTCGCCGGCTGGCCGGAGAACTGCACGATTATCTGGCGCAGCTGTTGGTCCTGATCAGAATAAAAATCCGGCAAACCTCCTCCCATGTCAAAGACGCGGTTCCCACGGCCCTCCTCATGGAGGCCGATCGCGCCATTCTCGATTCACTGAACTATACCCGGTCGCTGGTCGCCGAGTTGGCGCCGCCCGCCTTGCAGGAATTCGGTCTGCTCGAAGGATTCGGTTGGCTGGCGGAGCAGATGCAGAATCACGGCTTAACCATCACGATCAAAAAGAACATCCAGCATATCGTGCTCGAGGACGATCACGCGGTACTCGTGTTCCAATCCACACGGGAGCTGCTGTTCAACGTCTTGAAACATGCCGGCACCAACCATGCGGAAGTGACCATCGATACGAATGCCGAAGGACATCTCGTCGTGACGGTGCAGGACCATGGCTGCGGGTTCAACCCCGACCAGGTAACCTCAAGGAGCGACGAGCGAAAACGGTTCGGACTGTTCAGCGTGCGGGAGCGGACAGAAGCCATGGGCGGTCGTCTGGTGGTGACATCCGCACTTCAACAGGGGACCTGTGCCATATTGACCTTTCCCAACTGGCCTGTCGAAGGGCGCTCGTCCACGCCGCTCGAATCAACGTCACTGCCGTCGGATCAGCGAATCTCCCTGAAGGGAAAGCCGTCACAGTCTCCCGCCGACGCGTCGCTGTCCCCTGTCGGACCGGGATCTGCAGAACCCGCCCGATCTCCGCAGAGCAAGGTCTTGCGCATTCTCCTGGCCGATGATCACGCCATGATGAGACAGGGCTTGCGAAGTATTCTAGAAACATATCACGACCTTTCGGTGATCGGCGAAGCGGCTGACGGCGAAGCGGCGGTGGAACTGGCCCAGGTGCTTCGTCCGGATGTGATCGTCATGGATGTGAACATGGCGGGGATGGACGGCATCGAAGCGACACGCCGGATCAAGGCCGAGTGGCCGGCGGTGACTGTCGTCGGACTTTCCGTATCCACTCGCAGCCAGGTGGAATCCCGACTTCTGGAAGCGGGCGCCAGCTGTTATGTCTCCAAGGAGGCCGCCGGTGATCAATTATACGGCGCCATCATGGAGTCGGTACAACGCGAGATCGACAAATACCCAATCGAAAAGGCAGAGCCTGCGCAACCGGCCCGCCCGGAACCTCATGCGTCGCCCAGCTAGATTCGCGCAGCCCGGCACAGCCGGGTGAGCGCCATGAGGAACAGGTCGGGGAACCCGGTGATGGCCATCCGGAAGACTCACTCATCCCACTTTCAGCATGTGAACACAAGCTCGAGCACCGTGTGCCGCCGGTATTCTTACAGAAGCGGGCACCGTCGCATCCGGAAATATTAAGTGCGCGTGAGACTGCTTTAAACCGTTCATGACCGCACGGGAATTTTGCTGGTCTGGCTAGAAACAGCATGGTTGGAATAGAGCCGGAGACGGCGAAGAGAAATCCGTTGCGTGGGCATTGCTACGGCCAACTTGTGTCAGTTACCATCAGCGTCTTCTTGGCACATAACGGGCAGGGCTTCCTATGAGGAACTGAACCATGACGGATTACCCGCTGCCGAATGAGTCGAGCGAGGCCGGCCGCTCACAGGACAGGTCCCATTCGGACTGGCTATCCGGCGGCGGCGAGATGGGCCGGTTGATCCGCTCGAAGGATTGGTCGAACACCCCGCTTGGGCCGCGCGATCGTTGGCCGCAGGCCCTCAAGACCGTCCTTCGCGTCGTCCTCGGTTCACGGTACCGGATGTTTCTCTGGTGGGGACGTGACCTGACGAAATTCTACAATGACGCATATATCTCCATTCTCGGCAAACGCCTCCCTGGGCGCTCGGGCAGCCGGCCGGCACAGTATGGAGTGAAGTGTGGGACACCCTGGGACCGCAGACGGAAGCCGTGCTCTATGAAAACCGCGCGACATGTAATGAGGACCGGCTGCTCATCATGGAACGCAACGGGTACCCGGAAGAAACGTTTTTTACCTTTTCCTACAGTCCGGTGCCGAACGATGAAGGCGGTGTGGGCGGTGTGTTCTGTGCCTGCACGGAGAGCACCGAGCGGGGGCTCGGCGAGCGCCGTATGGCCGCCCTTCGTCAATTGGAAACGCATGCCGTTCCCCTGCGCAATCCGGACGGATGA
The DNA here is from genome assembly GCA_013696305.1 of Nitrospira sp. GTDB lineage: Bacteria > Nitrospirota > Nitrospiria > Nitrospirales > Nitrospiraceae > Nitrospira_A. The sequence goes on along the minus strand of JACCYV010000247.1, from coordinate 732 downwards.
CCGTTCAGCTGGCGCTGACGCGCGACATCACTGAGCGCAAACGCGCGGAGGAAGCGGAGGCGGTCACCGGCGTGTCCTGCAGCTGCTGGCCGAGGATGCGCCGCTGGCCGAGGAGTTGGAAGCGCGGGTTGATGATCGTACGCGCGACCTCGTCCTCTCGCAAGACAGGCTTCGAGCGCTGGCTGCCGAACTGAATTTAGCCGAACAGCGGGAGCGTCAACGTCTGGCCACGGAACTGCACGATTACCTCGCTCAGCTCCTGGCGCTGAGTAAGATCAAATTGGCTCAAGCCAAACAAATGCCGATGGCGCCGGCTGTCGGTAAGGCCGTCACCGACGTCGACCAGGTCTTGGACCAGGCGCTGGCTTACACGCGAACCCTGGTGGCGCAACTTAGCCCGCCTGTTTTGAAGCAGTTCGGCTTGCCGACGGCATTGAAGTGGCTGGTGGAGCAGATGCAGCAACGGGAGCTTACGGTGTCGTTAGAGCTGAAGAGCGAGACTCTGCCACTGCCCGAGGATCAAGCCGTGCTGCTGTTTCAATCGATTCGTGAGCTGCTCATAAATATCGTGAAGCATGCAGGCACGAAGCAAGCCCGGATCGCGGTGAGACAGATGGATGAAACGCTGTCGATTACGGTTTCGGATCAAGGGGCGGGCTTCGATCTTTTTGCGGATCCTGCCGGGTCCGGGTCTGAACCAAGCTTCGGATTGTTCAGCATTCGCGAGCGCAT
>JACCYV010000320.1 GCA_013696305.1 Nitrospira sp. | reverse complement strand
GCCGCGAATCACATACTTTTCGTCATCCTTCTCAAGAATATTTCCGCCTGCATTGGCATTGTTCTTGGCGACCGCATCGAAGACATCGTGAAGCGCAAGATCATATTTCCGCAGCAGATCGGGCTCGACCAGCACCTGATACTGTTTGACAAACCCGCCAAGCGAATTCACATCCACGACATCGGGCAGACCTTTGAGCAGCGGCCGAATCACCCAGTCCTCCAGCGTCCGTCGTTCCATCAGGTCCGTCTCGGTCATGACAAAGCCTTGGTCGTCGTCGTGCGGCCCCTCAAGATAGAATTGATAGACCTCGCCCAACCCGGTCGTGTTGGGCACCAGTTGCGATACTGATCCAGGCGGCAACAGCTCCTGGACTTCAAGTACGCGTTCGAGCACGACTTGCCGAGCCAGATAGATATCGATCTCGTCTTTGAAGACGACGGTGATCATCGACAGTCCGACTTTTGAGAACGAGCGGATATCCGTCAGTCCCGGTGCCCCCATCAGCTGCAGTTCCATTGGGAACGTGACGAAACGTTCGACTTCAGCCGGTGACATTCCGGGAACCTTGGTGACGACTTGGACCAGCACTGTGGTGACGTCCGGGAAGGCATCGATGGCGATAGTGCGGAAGGCATAGATCCCACCGGCGGTGAGGATGCACGCCATCACGACAACCAAGACCCGCTGACGGAGAGCGAATGCCAGAAAAGAGGACAGCATCAGGCTAGATTTGTTCCCGGAGCAATTCGGACTTCAGCACAAAGGATCCCTTCGTCACGATCGACTCTCCCTCCAACAGTCCATCCTGCACCGTGATCTCTTGCCCGTTCGAGTTGCCCAGCTTCACATTGCGCGCTTCAAACACGCCGGGCTCATGCTGAACAAAGACAAAGTGCCGATCGCGATCGCGTTGAACGGCAGCTTCGGGAATGAGCAGGACATTGGGTTCCGGTTCGGAATAGACGCGGACCGAGGCGTACATCGCGGGTTTAAGCTTGCGCTCGGGATTCGGTAATTCCAGTCGCAGACGCATGGTGCGGGTGGCGGGATCGAGCACATCGCCGACATAGGTGATGCGCCCTTGAAAGACCTGATCAGGATAGGCGGCCACATGCACTTCCACCGATTGGCCTGGTCCCGTCAGGTCGGGACGGATGTACGGGATATCCTTTTCGGGAATGACTGCCGTCACCCAGACGTCGGACAGGTCGGCGACTACGAACAGTTTTTCCGTGGTTTCCACCACTTCGCCCTTGGTCAGATTACGCGCGATGACACGACCGTCGAACGGAGCCATCACGGGGACATGCGAGCGGATGGTGTGGTTGCGATCCAAGTTTCGCAGGTCTTCTTCGGTCAGACCGAGGAGCAATATGCGGTCCCGTGCTTCTCGCTGCTCGGCCCGAAGGCTGATCATTTCACCTTCACGCCGCTGGGACTCAGCCAGCCCGATGACTTTTTCTTTCAAGAGTAATTCTGCTCGCCGAAACGCCCGGTCGGCCACGTTCAGTTTCGCTGTGGCTTTCAGGTAGGCCGATTGAGCCATTCCCAATTCGCTGCTGTAGAGCAGCGCCAGGAGGGCCCCGGATTTTACTTCCCTCCCGAGGTCGGCATACACATCGATCACTCGACCGCGGACCAGCGTGGTGATTTCAGCCAGGGCATGTTCATTCGGTTCGACGGTGCCGGGAAAATCACGGGTGGTGCGAAACTCCGCGCGAGTGACGGGTTGGACGATAATTCCTGCCGTCTTGATCTCCTCGGCGGTCAAGCGGACCAGGCTCTTGTCGGAAGAAGGCGGAGGAGGGTTGGCCCCTGTGGCATTGGGAGGCGGTCCCTCGCATCCTGACAAGGCGGACAGGCTGACCACGCCGAGCAGGACCAGGAGGGTGCACGTCCGAAACGAGCGGTGCCGGAATGGAGCTGAGGGCGTGGAGATCGGTTGGTTCGGCTGCATTATAATGCGCCTCCCACGGCGCGTTCTAAGAGCGCAAGTGACATCGAGAGATCGAATTGGGCTTGCGCATAGTCTAACAAAATCTGACGCTGCACACGCTGGGCGTCCAGCACTTCGATGAGGCTGGATGCGCCTTGCTGGAAACTGAACTTCGCAATCCGCAGCGCTTCGTCAGCCTGTTTGAGCAAACCTTTTTCGTACACGTCGATCATATCCGCGGTGGTTTTCGCATCCTGAAAATGTTGGCTGACGTTACGGATCAATTCATTCCGCACCCGGAGGAATTCGGCCTCGCCTTTCCGTTTGCTGCCGAAGGCCGCCATGATTTCTCCCTGACGCCGGTCCCACACCGGGGTTGGGAATGTGAGGCCGCCTTGAAAGGCTTCTCGCCCGACTTCCCGCCAGTAGCTGCCTCCGATGGTGATATTGGGAACCCGGGCTTGGCGTTCGAATTCCAGGCTATGGTCGGCCTGCTCAACGAATTTGGCTAACCGCAGGATGGTGGGATGCTGGGTGAGCGCACGATCGGTCAAGATGTCGATGCCGAAACCGGGGCCCATGCGGTGCAGCTGGCCGTCGATGGCATACGAGGGGCCGAGCGAGCCGGCCGTCAGGGTATCCAGCATCACCCGATTGACGCGTACTC
>JACCYV010000239.1 GCA_013696305.1 Nitrospira sp. | reverse complement strand
TTCCTGCCAACCCTGCCATTCCTGTCGGTCCTTGGTAAAGACATCGAGCGGCTGATGTTCCTGATTCCATTTAGCAAAAATGGACTTTGTAATCCTCTAAATTCTTAATCGGCAAAATGTCACTACGCGTACTCGCTCTTGTCGGATCGCTCATTTAATACCTCACGCGAAAGGTTGGACTATCCTCTGGGCGCGTCTTGCGACGATCATAGAGGCGAGTCGTGGACACGTTGGCATGGCCAAGCCATTCCTGCACCTTAGCGATGTCCGCTTCATGCGAAAGGGCATTGGTGGCGGCCGTGGCCCGCATCGAGTGAACGCAGAGCCCGTTCACCTCAATATTCAGGCCCGTTTCCTGCCCATATTTTTTTACGAGATTCTGATAGATCGAGCCCGGATCAAGTGCCCGGTTGAGCACTCCCGTTCTGCCATTGCGCACCGGCCGGAATAAAGGCCCGGCGTTATCCGCGCCGTGGCCGGCCAGTAGTAGATAATTTTCTATGAGCCGCTGCGCGAGTGGATGCACCGGAACATATCTGATTTTGTCCCGTTTACCCATTACCTTTAAATGCCTCACGCCTTCACGGTTCTGTATATCCTTCACCCGCAGCCCGCATAGTTCCTCTCGGCGCAAACCGTGATAGAGGAGGGAGGCGAGAATAGCCCGGTCGCGAGCACCTTTGAGCGTGTCTTCCGGCGGCGCTTCCAGCAGCCGCCGCGCCTGGGCATCGGAGAGTGCCGGAGTGCTCCCCTCATTGCTGTTCGCCGGCGGCCGCTGTACGCCGTCCACAGGATTGCCCGTCACGGCATTCCGTTCACACAGGTAATCGAAGAGCGAAGACAGGGCCGACAGTTTCCGTCGGATTGTCGGCGGCGACAGTTCACGCCTTTCGAGCGTTTCCCGCCACGCGATTACATGCGCCCGTACGACGGTCCTAAATTCTTCCGGCCTTCTCAGCCCAAGGAATTCCGAAAAATCTGACACATCGAGCTTATAGGCCCGCCGGGTTTTCTCATTCGTGATGTTCGCCAGCCACTCAAGCTCCGGCGGCACCTCCGTCAGTGTTTCAAACTGCGCGGGTGTTAGTGCATCTTTTTTTATCGCAATCAGGTCTTTCAATTTTTCTCTCTCTTCACTTGCACTTGGTCGAAGGCCACCACGCTCCAGTTTTCAAGACCGGCACGTTCGATAGGAGCCCTATTTACTACCGAAGGCACCGGTTTGCTAAACCGGCACAGGGTCACACGAGATCCTAAGTCTCGCGCGATTATAACACGATAATGTATTTTATCAGGTTAAATGTACAGGGAGGCAATGGGCTGCCAATTTAAATGTCCCGGGCGGGAAGCTGTCCTCATAAGGTGGACGTATGTCGACATGTCGACAGCATGTCAAAAAATCCAAGTTCGTATAGTCGGAGGATAGCATTCCGGTGAGAAGCTTCTACCGAGAGTATCGCTTATTTCTTGACGGGAAAGGGAAGAGGGGATGGCGGGTCGTTGTGGGTTTTGCGTCTGCGGCCGCCTGCAGGATTCGTGCGACGATGACCAAAGAATGGCGAAACGCCGTATCTGGCGGGCATTGCCGTGGCTGGACACCCACGGAGTGCCCACGTCATCGACCGCCACGATGTCGCCGTCCAATACGGTGCGTGCCCCGACCTTCCGGGAGAACCGCTCCAGTGTGTGGACATGGTCTGAGGAGGGTCAGCCTCGGGGCCTTGATGGCCTGGGCGGTGATGGTGGTTCCGGTCCAGGACTACGTTGAGGAGCACCTAGAGCAACCCTCTGTGTCCACTTGTTATGCAAAGGACGTATCATACAGAACAGGAAGGCCCCTATGCCGCACGAATTAGCCGTCATCGAAAAATCCGGAATCCGGTCAACCTCAGAAACCGGACTCGCCCTCCCCGCTTTCTTTCAACCGGACGCCGCCACCGCGACGCGCGTCCTTGAGTTCTTCACCGCGAACATCCGCAACCCCCACACCCGGAAAGCCTATGCGAAGGCCGCCGGCGACTTCGCCGCCTGGTGCGAGCACCGCGGCCTTCCCCATCTCCGCACGGTGCAGCCGCTCCACGTCGCGGCCTATCTCGAAGCCCTGCAGCAGCGGATCGCGGCGCCATCGGTCAAAGTCCAGCTCGCCGCCCTTCGTGTGTCTGGCAACACCCGTGTCAGACGTTTGAGGAGGCGCGGCGCACCATTCGCGACTGGGTCCAGGGTACAACCATGGGCGGCCACATCAGGCCCTCGGGTCTCGAAGCCCGGTCCACTATCGAGCCCAACAATCAACTCAGGTGGCGTGATCTCAGTGGAGCACTATAAGGATAGTGTATTGAACAGCATGAAGGCCGATGAACCGGGAGGCATGGCTAAGTGCCATTGTCCGCAACACGCGACATTCTCAGTCCGTTAGCCTTCGATTCGCGTGCGACTGACGAGAACGATGACACATACAACCTCGCCTGTCAGCTCAAGGCAAAATCGCAGAGGTGTCATCGCTTCATAGTAATGGTAAAGGTGCCGCTCGAGTTCGGATCGTCGATGCAGGTCGGTATGGCACCTGCCCTATGTTACGATCCTGAAGGCAGACCCGTGATCTGCGTCCCAATGAGCGACCCGGCAACAGACGAATTAGCGGCCGCCAGGAAATCGTGGTTTAGTCCGTATAAGAACGCAGCTCCAAAGAACGCGGCAGCCACAGAGTTTTGGAAGTCGAAGAGGGCAGTCCCACCTTCAACGGTAGCCAGCTCCGTGTCGCTCAGCGCGTTGAGCTGAGTCGGCACCGTCTGCAAGGCCCTAAACATGCCTGCTTCATCACCAGACGCGTGGCTCTTTGTTGCTGGCTCCTGGGCCAATACTGGAGACGCCATGAGCATTACCGCAAATAACCCTGCTGAAACGTATCGCATGTAAACACCTCCTCGTTGTGGTTGACCGATTATGGGTTGCCGCAGACGTTAAAGTTGTTGAGCCTGCGCAGGTCTCAGTATACGTATGTGCTGAAATATGTCAAGGAATTGTTCTAAGTACCTCTCTGTGAGCCAGCGCCTTAAGGCACTTCTTATGGGTGCATCACCTGGGTACCAATGAGCGCCCCGGCAATGGAAGCATTTGCCGCGGCCGCGAAGTCATGGTTAAGCGCATACAGATATGCGGCGCCAAAGAACGCGGCGGCGGTCTCTTCATGGAATCCGCCTTCAACACGAGCCAATTCCGTCTCGCTCAGCTGGTTTAAGGCACCGGGAATCTCTTGCAACGCCTTCAACGTGCCTTGTTCCACCACTGGCATTTGATTCATGAAGGATTTGATTCCCCTCTCCGACAGTGTCTTAACCCTGCCATGGACGTGCGCTTATCACCGTGACCAGGAAGCAAGGGGCGAGCGTATGAAGCTTACACGGCTCGCATATCAACCGAAATCGGCGCTGAAATAATCTCGTTAAAAGCCCACGCGCCAGATTACGCTTGGCTTTCACTAGGTAGCTTCTATGGGGCAAGAGCCCTGAATTATCTCTGAGAAAGCGACCGCGTCATCATGCCAATGTCAAGCAATCCATTAAATCGTGCCAGCTCCGGCTGGACATACCACGGGTGTGGGACCTCAAGAGGATAGGTTTGAATGTCTTTCTCGTCACGCCTCCCCAGTACGAATACAATGCTGCCCCATTCATCCAGAAAGCGGTTAAGACTCATGCGAAGGTTACCGCGGGATGGATCAGCGAGATATACGCGATCGCCGTTCATCCCACGAAACACCGCGAAGTGCTTGTAGCCAAGCGGCTCCACGAACACAAGGACGGGGGCCGTCAA
>JACCYV010000234.1 GCA_013696305.1 Nitrospira sp. | reverse complement strand
ACATCACCGTGAACCGTGTGCCGCGAGCCGGTTGGCTGGTCACATCGATATACCCCCGGCTCTCTTTCACGATGCCATAGACCGTAGCCAACCCCAAGCCGGTTCCCTGGCCGGATTCCTTCGTGCTGAAAAACGGCTCGAAGATATGGGCGAGAGTTTCGGCATCGATCCCGCAACCCGTGTCTTCCACGACCAGCTTCACATAGGGTCCGGGAACCGCCCCAGGGTGAGCATGCGCATAGGCGTCATCCACATCGACATTGCCTGTCTCAATCGTCAGTATGCCTCCCTCGGCCATGGCATCGCGCGCATTCAGCGCCAGGTTAAGCAGCACTTGTTCGATTTGCACGGAATCGCCCAACACATGCCCGGCCTGGGGATCGAGGACAATCACCGTCTGGATGTGCTCCCCGATCAGGCGGCGCAGAATATCGTCCATCTCACGAATCAACGTATTGAGCCCCACATCACGCTGCTCCAGCACCTGGCGGCGGCTGAACGTGAGCAACTTCTTTGTCAAAGCCGCAGCCCGGGAACCGGCCTGTCCGATCATCTCTACTTCATGGTGGCACGGGTGGGCCCCGAGTTGCTGTGCGACCCGATGTGCATGGCCGATCACGACCATCAGCAAATTATTGAAATCATGCGCGATGCCCGCCGCCAGACGCCCCAGCGCTTCCATCTTCTGTGACTGCCGCACACTCTGCTCGTCTTGCCTACGTTTCGTCAGATCCACGATCGTTTCAATGACATGCACACGCCCGTCCATCGTCGGAGCCTTGGCCCAGTGGATCAGGAGATGGCGCCCATTGGCCATCTCCACCTCCTCAGACACGACTTCCTCCCGGGTCAGCGCCTCAGGCATGCGGCAGAATTCACATGGGCCGGCCTGTCCCGCGATCTTTTCGTGACAACGAGCACCCGCAATATCCCCAAACATCGTGAGACAGGTCCGATTTTGAAACTGCACCGTGTAGTCGGCGGGATCAATCACGGACACCACCACCGGCTGAGAGTTGAGCAACACTTGCGGATCGTAAGGAGGGCGGTCGGACGACTGCGCGGAACAGGCCATGGGCGTCCTCATTAAAAATAAAAAGGACATGAAGAGGCGATACGAATGCCGTCTATTGGTTTTACTACATCACCACTGGCAGTCAAGGAGATGATGGATTGCCTAAAGGAGGAAGATGATCCCGCAGAGCCTCCGCTTCAGAGCAGCGCGCCAAGGAGGCGGTGGGAGGTTTTTGATGAGGGCATTCTCATCTGCGAGAAAGTGGATTATTGCATGTGAGTTCAGCGGACGGGAGTGCCGCTGCAATTCGTCCTGGTGCAGAGGTTCACTATCGTCTGCCGCAAACTCTAGCGGAGGTGTATCGTCAGGCAGCTCGATATGCGGAGTACGAAATATATCTGTTTGAAAAATACGCGGAGCAGCGAGAGGCCCGTGGACTGTGGTGATGGCGGATACCGAGGTGTGGCACTGCGTCTTGCGGCGAGCTCCCACTGATGCGCTCTGCGGAAGGGCGAACTCTATTGCTCTGGCGCTTGAGTCGGCAAATAGGGCTCATGAAAGGGAGCATTCGCTTTCACGGTCATCCCATCATGACGGACTGACGAGGGCTCCCTAGTGGGCGCTTCCCAGCCGGACACCGTTCTCTCTAGCGAACCACGAGGACGGAACAAGCGCTATGCTGCACCACCTTGGTCGAAACACTGCCGAGCAAGAACCGAGCGACCGCGCCCATGCCCTTGGCGCCCGTTACAATGAGATCCACTTTCTTCTTTGAGGCCACCTTCAGGATTTCATCGGCCGGCTTCCCCAGACGTACCACCTCGTCGACCACGTACCCCGCCTTGATCAATTTGTTCGCACAGCCCTCGATGAGGCGACCGCCGGCTTCTTTCAATTCCGGATAGTTGAGAAAGGGCATGGCATGGGTCACCACGATATCGATCGGCTCCAGCCCCTCACGCGCGTCCGGCTGTAGTTTGGTCAAAAGGAACCGCAACGCCTTGTCCGACTCCATGGAGCCATCCGTCGCGAAGAGGATGCGGCTCAAGGGGCGGGACTCCTCTTTCACGATCAGGACCGAACAGGGCGCATGTAGCGTGACTTGGGTCGAGACGCTGCCAAGCAGGAACCGGTCGAGGGCATCCAATCCCCGGCTTCCGAGCGCCACGAGTCCATCGCGTTTCGCCGCCCGCTTGAGAATCGTCGGACCCACCGCGCCACGCTCCGACAGCACCTTCCCCTTCATCTTAAGCGAGGCCAGCTGCGCCTTGGCCTCCGCCACCGCGCTCTTGCCACGAGCCTCGGTGCGCTTGATTTCCTCCTGAATGAACGGCTCATTGCCGATCACCACCGGCTGAAACATCAACGGGGCGCGCAAGGCACCGACATCGGTGACATGCAAGACCTCGACATCAGGAATATGGTCAAAAGGCAACCGTCCCACCCATTCCATCGCCCACTTGGCATGCTTCGATCCATCAGTCGCAATCAGCACTTTCATAGGTCGGACCCCCATCTGTGATCATTGCAATCGTAATCGGCAGACTTTGTGCCGCACCGCCGCATCTTCGCCTCACGCGATCAGCGGGTCAATGACTTCTTTTCCCTTTCAGGACAGACTCCGGAACAAATTGTTTGACTCCCAGGTCAACGAATTGTTACATGCAGTTATCTCCATATGATTTCAAGTCCAGGAATCCGGACTCGATATGGTTCTAGGACAGACCTCATCAACGAGGGAGGGTATGGCCTATGATGAAATCTACATCCAAAGCTGTTCTGGACAGCGGTGAATGCGCCGACGTCCTGCGCGCGCTGGGAGATAAAACCCGGCTGAGGGTTCTCGAATCCTTACTCACGCACGAACAATGTGTCACGGATCTGGTTCTCGAACTCCGGAAGACTCAACCGCATATTTCTCATCATCTCCGGATTCTGCGACATGCAGGCATCATAGAAGGCATACGGGAAGGCCAGCGAATTTGTTATCGAGTCAATCCACAATTCCAGCGGGCATTGACCTCGCCAAAGGCTCAAGCCCTCGACTTCGGCTGCTGCCAGCTGGCCTTTCCCGAGGCCCTTCTCCAGAATCGTCTCAGTCGGCCATGACCTGCAGTTATCACATAGTCCGGGATGCCCAGGAGCGCTGATGCTGGCTACTTTGACCTTTTTGCTCGTGCTCCTTCTGGCCTTTGCGAATGGTACGAACGACGTCTCGAAGTCCATCGCGACCTTGGTGGGAAGCGGGGTCACCAATTATGGCAAGGCGATTGTCTGGGGAACCTTGTGGACAGTCGGCGGGGCAGGGCTGTCAGCCTTCGTCGCAACCGCTATGGTGAAAACATTCAGCACGGGATTTCTACCGTCACAGGTGGCGATCCACCCGACGCTCAGTTTGTCGGTGCTCACCGGCGCCGCTGCCTGGGTGCTCTTCGCATCGAAAACAGGTTTGCCGGTCTCCACCACGCATGCGCTCACGGGATCGCTGGTAGGAACCGGCTTGTTGGCCTACGGTTTCGAGAACCTGATCTGGTCGAGTCTCGTGAACAAAATTGGGTTGCCGTTGTTGCTCAGCCCGGTTCTGGCCTTCATCGTCGCCCTCCTGTTCTATCCGATGGTTCGGCACCTGGCAGCACGCTGGGAGGGCACGTGCCTCTGTCTCACACCTGCCTATCGCGCGCTCATGACGGTCGATGCGCAGGGAGCAACCAGAACGCTCTATCAGGCGACCGGGTTCGGAACACCGGTCGCGGCAGTTCCGGCTCGATGTGAACGTGCCGATCTTGGCTTCACAATTGGGTTGGACAGCTTGCACTGGGTGTCAAGCGGCCTCACGGCCTTCGCCAGGGGCGCCAACGATACGCCTAAAATTGCCGCCATCTTATTATTGGGGACCAGTCTCGGTGCCTGGCCAAATTCGTTCATGCAAGGGATGACCTTTGCCGGAGCGACCATTGCCATGGGGCTGGGAAGTTACTGGGGAGGTCGGCGGGTGACGGAAGTGCTGGCAGAGAAAGTCACGAAGATGGATCATGTGGAAGGACTGTCGGCCAACTTGACCACCACCACCCTCGTCCTCACCTCTGCGGCTCTGGGCCTCCCCGTTTCCACAACCCATCTCAGCAGCAGCGCCATCATTGGGATCGGATTGTTGCAAGGCTGGAGAGCCGTCCGATGGCGAACTGTGCGGGATATGCTGTTGGCCTGGGTCGTGACCCTTCCCGCGAGCGGTATTTTCGCCGGCTTGTCATATCTCCTCATAGACTGGCTGCTGCGCGTACTCGCGCCCGTTTCTTGATTCCCGGCAAGTAGTAACGCGTCGCATAGATGAACAACCTGCACCGCTCATAGGCCAATACATGTAGCTATCGACATATATCATTTCATACGAGACGTTAGTGGAGGATAAGGACCGCATGGAGAGACAACCGTCGACGATCGCCATTTCGATGTTGACAACCATCATGAGCTGCGCGCCGCTGGGCCTCCTAGGGCCTGCCTTCGCCGATCAAATCCCCTTCCCGGAACCGGCGAACGAAAATGCCTATGCGGTGCCGATCGAAAACATCCGCCTGCGCGTTTGGGCTCAATATCGAGTCCTCTACAACGCGAGTAACATTCCGAGCGGCGTGAATAGCGGAACATTGCCTTCGGCAGGAACGGGCCCTGGACGGCTCACCTTCGGCGACACCACGGGATATGATTTTGCCCGGCAACGTATGCGACTGGCCTTCGACATTCGTCCCAAGGATTCCGACAACGTCGGCGGCTATTTGCAGATGGAATACCGGGGCGGGTTCGGAGGATCGAGCCCTGCGGCAAGCGATCCCCGCGGAGAATCGGGAGCCAATGCCGATGGGACGCCGAATGCTTTCAACCGTCTCCAGGCACGCGGTGTGCGTTACGGGTACATTTACGTCACTCCGATTGAAAATCATACGTTGGTCGTGGGTATCCTCCCCACTATCGATCAGGTAGGCCGGGTTCTCTTTGATGGTGAATGGGATTTCTTCGTGGGTGGAGCGTCACTGGGCGGAAAGATTGGTGATGGCGACTACCGAGTCGGATTTTACCGCTTAGCCTCAGATTTGAGGAGCGGTACAATCGGCACAGGGTTCGGCAAGGACGGCGACATGTGGGTGGCCGATTACAATAAGCCGATCACAATGGAAGGCTATGATCTGAAAGTCGGCGGGCACTACTATACGCTGAACCTCGGCAAGACCGAGAACATCAACATCGGCGATACCCACGAACATTGGGTGGCCCTCACGGCGTCAGGATCGCTCTTCAGAAGCGGCGCTTGGAACAGCTACCTGATGCTCAATACCGGCCGCATCGGGACCGGATTGACCGGGAATAACCATACAGGCTACTCGGGAAAGTTTGAAGGCAGCGTGCCGATCGGCGTCACGACCCTGAATCTTTTCATGCTGTATGCCTCCGGAGACAAAGCCGGATACACCGCCAATCAGTTCACTACCCCGGAAGCCATTCTCGGCACCAACGGCTATTGGGGCTATTCACACATCTTTAACGCGAACGCGCCGGGCGACGTCAATGACTTCGGAATCAACCTCAACAATGGAGGGGCCGGACTCTGGACCGTTCAGGGACAGCTGAAATTCCCCATCGTGCCAAAACTGACCGGCACCCTGGAGACGGCGTATTTTTCAGCCGCTCGATCGCGTGAGTTCGCCGGTCGGGGAGGATCAGCTTACATGGGCACCGAGAACGGCGCGATGCTCACCTACAATATTGCGAAGAATCTCAACCTGGATATAGGCGCTGCCCATGCGTTCATGGGGAGCTTTCTGGCAAACCGAACCCAAGCGACAGGGATCGAGCGGCATATCTACGAAGTCTTTACTCGATTCCAATATGCGTTGTAACCACGGGCAAGGACAGTGTGGGCCGGTGGAGAAAGGAGTATCAGCATGAGCGATATCTCACGACGAAGTTTTCTGAAATTCGGCGCCTGTGTGGCGGGCGGGCTGTGTGCGAGTGAGGCACTAGGAGAAGCTGCGGCTCCGCGAGAGACTGCGGCCCGGCCGGCTCTGACGACGGTGTTGCCCTACCCGCGCCTCAAACTCGCCCACGCCACACAGCTCAAGACCGGCGTGGAATTGCGCCTGACGTACCCCGACAAAGAGTCACCGATCAGCTTGCTGAAGCTAGGCAAGAAAGCCATCAACGGGATTGGCCCGGACGCCGACATCGTCGCCTACAGTCGCCTCTGCAGCCACATGGGCGGCTCGCTGAATTTTCGCCCGTCAGCGGGAGAGTTTCAATGCCCTCTGCATTACGCCAGATTTGATGCGGCCAAGAGCGGCCTGATCATCATCGGGCAGGCTACCGACAACCTTCCGCAAATCCAGTTGCACATGGACAGGAAAGGCGACATCTATGCGGTCGGAATTTTAGGCCTGGTCTATGGCCGACGTGCAAATATTCTCGGCTAACAGCGTCATCCGAATGGGAGAAGGAACCATCCTATGAGCAAAATATTCCATGGACCGGATCGGGTACCGATCCCCCCACGCGATGCGGAACAATTCACCACCGTCTGCTCCTATTGCATCGTGGGCTGTGGCTATCGAGTCTATAAGTGGCCGGAGGGGAAAGAGGGGGGGCCGAAGCCGGCCCACAACGCATTACAGGTGGATTTCACCAGACAACAAGGGGCGCAAACCGGCACATGGATTTCGCCTGCCATGCATAGCGTCGTCACGGACCGCGACGGCACACGATCCCACGTAGTCCTGCTTCCGGATGCCGACTGCGTGGTGAACCGGGGGAACCACTCGATTCGCGGCGGCACACACGGATCGGTGTTGTATGCGCCGGATCGTCCCACGGCGGACCGACTCAGCCATCCTCTCATGTACCGAGGCAGCACCCAGCTTCCGACTACCTGGCAGGAAGCGATTGATCTAAGTGCTCACGTCATCAAGGCTGCGCTGGACAAATGGGGCCCTGATACCGTGGCGATGAAATGTTTCGACCACGGTGGTGGCGGCGGCGGCTTCGAAAATAACTGGGCGGTGGGAAAGTTCTTCTTCACGGGCATCGGCACGCAGATGGCCTCGATCCACAATCGGCCGGCTTACAACAGCGAAGTCTTCGCCGCCGGGGATGCCGGCATAGCCGCCCTGCCCTCCGCCTATCTGGATGCGGAACTGGCCGACACGATCGTGCTGATCGGCGCCAATTCGTACGAAACGCAGTCCATCTATTTTCTCGAACATATGTTGCCAAACTTGACGGGCGCGTCATTGGTCAAGAAGCAACAATTGCTGCCGGAAGAGCCTCATGCAGCGGGCAGAATGATCATCGTGGACCCGCGGCGCACCTCGACGGTCGCAATCGCCGAATCCGCGGCTGGAACAGCCAATGTCCTGCACCTGCAAATCAGGAACGGCACCGACATAGTGCTGATGAATGCCTTGTCGCGCCTGATCTATGAACAGGGATGGCAGGACCAGGCCTTTATCGATGGCCGGACCAAAAACTTCGATGCGATCACAACGACCAATTTGGCGCAGGACTTAGAGGAAGCCACCAAGCTGACCGGTATTTCCAACGCGCAGATGATGCAGGCAGCCGAATGGATCGCGAAACCCAAAGCTTCGAACATTCGACGCCGGACGTTGTTGCTCTATGAGAAGGGACTGATCTGGGGCCTGAAAAATTATGAGAACGTCGCCTCGGTCGTGGACCTCGCCCTCCTCACCGGTAATCTCGGCAAGGCGGGCACAGGTTGCGGGAGACTAGGCGGACATCAGGAAGGGTACAGCCGGCCCAACTATCCAGGCAAACGCCCACCGGTCAACGTCGATGAAGTAGCGATTAAAGGCGGCGCGTCCAAGGTCTTTTGGGTAGCCGGGTGTAATCCGGTGGGAGGCACGCTCAACGCGCAGCAATTTCGGATCACGCTGGAGAAACGGACAGCGCTCGTCAATCAGGCGCTGGACGAGACGGCAGGAGGGACGATGGAGCGACGAGTTGCCGCCATACTCGACGCGATGGAACAAGGGGGTCTGTTCCTTCTCGTGCAGGATATCTATCCGATCGACACGGCGAAGTATGCCCACGTCGTGTTCCCGGCGGCCCAGTGGGGTGAAATGAACCTCACCTCGATTAACGGCGAGCGCCGACTGCGGCTCTATCAGAAGTTCATGGATCCCCCGGGCGTGGCGGAGCCGGATTGGAAAATCATGGCCATGATGGCGCAGCGCATTGAGCACCTCTATCGCGCGGAAGGCAATAGGGACATGGCGGTGCGATTCAGCGGCTTCGACTGGCAGACGGACGAAGAGGTCTTTCGCGCGGCAGCGGTCGGTGTCGCAGGAGCCCAGGAAGATTATGGCGAGACGACCTATGCCATGTTGAAAGCGATCGGTACGAACGGCGTGCAGACGCCGATCAAAAAGATCGAGGACGGCAAGCCGATCGGCACGGTGCGGTTGTATGAAGAGAGCGGTCGCTTCACGTTCATTCCGGCGAAGTGGCCGGGTTATCCGGAGCCGATTTCGAAACTCATGAACGATGAGCGGTATCCATTCTGGGTGAACAACGGACGGGCCAATCATGGTTGGCAAACCCTGTACGACGACCAGCGCAAGCCCTACGTGATGGGACGGGAACCGTTGCCCTTCGTTGAAATTCATCCGGAGGACGCATCCAAGTTAGAGCTGGCGAACGGCGACCTCGTCGAATTGTTCAATCCCCACGGCAGTGTCACCGCGATGGCGGTTATTGTGGACTCCAATCGGCCCGGGCATGTCTTCATGTTGTTCGAACACCCCAAAGGCTGGTTGAACAGTTTGACGACGGGTTATGTCGATCCCGACACAACGATTCCCTATTACAAGGGCACCAAGGCGGGCATCAGGAAGATCGGCGCCTTGCCTGAGTGGCAAGAGCGCCTGACCTTCATCCCGACGAATCAGGCGTAGTAGATGCGACGAATGTCTATTAGGGATCGGTCTCGAAGGACCTCAACGTATCGGCTTGGGCAAGCGCGCTGGCTCGGACTCGTCATTGCCCTGGGTCTGTTCACGAGCGGATGTGCCACCGCGCTGCCTGTCGCACGTTCTGTCTACGAAAGTCCCGATACGATCGTGCGGCTGGAACCTAGCGCACGAATAGAGGCAGCAGCGGGGGTCGATCACGACCATCCGACTCCGCTCATCGAGGATCAGGTGGCAATTCTGCTGACCTCCATATCCGGCCGAAATAAGGTCGGCCTGCTGCGATCGTTTTTCGGCACCCCCGGTACGCCACGGCTCTTTGAGCCAAAAGAGATCGAGGCCATGGCTGCGCCTCTTAAGGAGGCACTGCAACAGGCGAGACCGGATGAAGTCATCACCTTCTCCTTTGAGCGAGCTGGCCGGGAGGGGCAATCGGCCGTCACGTCGGGGACTCTGTTCGTGCAACAGGAGATCCTCTATGTGACGCTGGCCAACTTCTGGCACCCTGTTGCGCGGCATCAATCAGACGTGGGAGCGACCGATAAGTTGGACGATGTGCGGGAGACCAGGGAATACGTCCGCGCACACCCCTGGATTTCCGTCGGCGAACAGGACTTCGCGATTTTTTTCGACGATCCGCAGTATCAAAGGCAGGGGCGTCGGGGGGAACTGTTCGGGTATCCGGAGCGGACGTTGGGTATTGCCTACCGGCCGTTTCTTGCCTCCAACCCCGACTTGGCCGCGCGCGTGGAAGAGGTCACACAGTCGTCCCAGCAGGAACGTTTCGCTCAGGACGAGGCCAAAGTCATCGCCGACCTGCAACGTCGTATCGCCGAATTGGAACGTTCGAAAGAAGCGCTCAAGTCGCAGCTGAAACAGAGCGAACTCTCGCCTCCCTTGAGGGCCCCGGTCGAGAGCAACAAAGCGGTCTCTCAGGAAACCAACCGAACACTTCTGGAAGTCATTCAGCGTCTCGAAGAACGTCTGGCGACATTGGAAAAGGCGTTTAAAAAGAAGCCTCCCGCGGCGCCGCGCCGAACGACGCCATCACGCTAATCCATGGGAAAGGCATCCGTAGGGGAAAAGGGCGCTAGCTCGTGAGAGAGTGGCACGCTGCAGGAATGCACAAATGGCCTGGTGCACTTGTTCCGCGGCCGATTCTTGGGTGAGATTGTCGGCAGCGCCGGCTGTCCGCATCGCTTCCTCATCCTCATCGTTGCAACCGACAGCCCGATGATCATATGAGTTCAAGGGAGCACAGGTCAGGACGGGAAATAAGAATCATGGCCTAGTCATGCGCGGCCGGATCGAACGCCTGGACTTTGAGGAGGCCCTTGCCCGGGAAGGCTGACAAACCAGGGGGCAAGTGCTGAGGAAGCGTGAACAGGAACTGTCAATCAACGCATGCGGCCATAGATGGCCGACGCCCGAGGAGCAGAACATCCGATCGATTCGTGCCCCCAATGGGATCTAGCTCCGTCGCGATGATCAGATCGGCGCCAGGTCACCCGGCTCAGCAACGACCAGACGGATCGCAAAAAATCCCAACTGAACAGGCTGGGACTTGCCGGCTTTCCACCCACCTGGCACCAGGAGCACCACGATCCAGACTGCACCCTGCGCCCCGCCACGACAGCATACCTTCGGCGTTGACCTTTCACGGATGACCTCTTAACAGTGTGGAAGATGCCCTTGCAATATGTCTGCGTCTCTCGACGCCTCTGACTCTGTCGAACCGTATCACGTGAGCATCCATCCGCCAAAATGGAAAACGGTTTGGTGCGCGTGGAAACGTCCACGCCAGCCCGCTGGACCTGAAAGGCGTTCTCTCCAAACTGCGCATGCGGGTTCATGATCTGCTGACCCATTGACTTGATATGTACATTGGTTTGGAGTCGAATGCGGAACCTGAGGAAGATTGAGGCGATCGAATCCATGACTCGACATCACGAGAACATACGGGCTGAGCTTGTCGACTGGGCGACGGCGCAGCCGGCCATTCGAGTGATCCGCGAAGCCGTATTCATCCGCGAGCAGGCGGTGCCCCAGGAGTTGGAATGGGACGGCCTGGATCCGCTGTGTGCCCATGTGCTCGCCTGGAATGACATCGGTGAGGCCATCGGAACGTCGCGCATGCAGCCGAACGGAACCATCGGCAGGATGGCGGTGATCAAGGACTGGCGCGGTCACGGCGTTGGGCGAATGCTCCTTCACACGTTGCTGGACCTGGCAGCGAGGCAAGGACTCGCGCGCGTGACCCTGTCGGCTCAGATTCACGCTCTTGGGTTCTACCAGCGAGCCGGGTTTCACGTCGTCGGCGAACCGTTCATGGACGCCGGCATCCCGCATCGGAAGATGGTGAGAGAACTGCGGCCGCCAGGTGTCGGGCCAGAGAGGCAGTGAACCTGCTCTTCCGTTGGAGTTGGAGTCTCAGCATCCCTGACCAGGCTGTGATAGGAACCGTGATCTCGATTCTCACCGCAGACAACAGTAGGGTGAAGCGTTTCGGATTGCCGCTGAGGTATGGTGAAGCTCGCCGAAATACGAAGGATGAGTAAGCTCGGCGAGGGGTACAACAATATCCAGCGAGATCTCTTCTCTGCTTCCTGGCCAAAGTGGAAGAAGCGATGGTCAATCCGCTGCCGGCAAGGTTCTGCCCTACCAAGACGGGCTCGTCAGCTCTTAGCATGACCCACGTTTGAACCCGTCAAGGGATTGCCGGTGTCCAAAATATTAAAGCAGCGTTCAGGGATGCGAAC
>JACCYV010000228.1 GCA_013696305.1 Nitrospira sp. | reverse complement strand
AATATTCACTTGACAGGATTGGCCTTGTCTCCTACCATCAGCCTAGCAATGGACATGTGGCTGGCGCTTATGTTTCGACCGACATTTCCATCGAATCTGCATGACGAGCGGCCTCAAGAACGAGCTCCTGACGGTGACAGAGACGTGCCGCCATCTCAACATCAGCCCTCGCACACTCTCCCGCTACATACAGGACCGTCATCTCCCTGGCTTCAAGCTGGGCAAGGAATGGCGGTTCGTGCGTACCGATCTCGAGCGATGGCTCCAAGATCATTCCGGCCCGATATCGCGACCCTGACGGGAGGATGCCGATAATGTTTGCCGGCGAATACCTCTGCAAGGTCGATGAAAAGGGACGATTCTCAATCCCCGCTCCTCTTCGAGAACGTCTTGAAGCCGAAGGCAATCAGGTGATGTTCCTGAAAAACGCCGAACAATCGCTTTGGGTGTATTCAGCCAGGGAATGGGAAAAGGTGTTGGAGCGGACCAAAACCACCCTGGATGAAGACCAGAGCCGTCTGTTCATGCACTTCGTCGTGTCAGAAGCCGGCACCTCCGATATCGATAAAGCCGGCCGTGTGTTGATTCCAGGCCGCCTTCGTAAGCTCGTGCCGATGGATGAGGATCAGGAAATCATCGTCGTGGGATTGTATCACCGCATGGAAATCTGGAATCCGGCTGAATGGCGGCGATACATCTCCAAGACAGAGGATCAGTACGAGCAAAATATGGCCAAAATCCTCAATCTTCTCTAGTGCAATAGGCAAGCCCTTGCGGCGCGTGTCCCGTCCCCGACAGTCCCCGATCCCTCTCAGGTCCATCTCCTTTCGTCCTACGGCCCGGAAGGTCCTGCTCTCAACGGAAGAGGTTGTGCTGCCCTGCGCATCCATCAAAGCACGGAAGCCGCTGCACCGACTGGCGGCCCCTCGACCCGCTGCGAGAGTGGCTGAAGACTCGATCGGACTCACCTTACCCGTCCCTCCCAGCGTGAATCATCAATATGCCACCGTCAATGGGCGCCGCCTGCTCTCCGCCAAGGGACGGGCGTACAAAGATTTCGTCGGGCAACAAATTCTCGTTGCGCTTGCCCAATCGCCCCATCGTGGTACCCTGGGACAACTTTTTCGGGACGCGAATCTCTCGTTGTCGGTCCATTTTTTCTTCGCCTCCGCGC
This sequence comes from Nitrospira sp., assembly GCA_013696305.1. GTDB lineage: Bacteria > Nitrospirota > Nitrospiria > Nitrospirales > Nitrospiraceae > Nitrospira_A. The sequence goes on along the minus strand of JACCYV010000228.1, from coordinate 7,013 downwards.
TTCGTCGTGATACCGACGGCGGGCTCAAGATTGCGCAAGACGCCCTCTGTGAGGGGCTGGGACTCAACGATAACCGGGTCGTGGAAATACACCTGTACAAATTTCAAGATCGCGACAATCCCCGTATGGAAATACTGTTGTCGGTCACACCGCCCGCATCACCGGACTCTGCCCGCCTCGCAACCCCTGTCAAACCCGCTGTCGTTTTTTCTGAGCATCGCTCTCACAGCCGGCGAGACTGATACGTGGGGGAATGAGGACAACGCGCAGGCACGGACGAGCGAGCTGCTTTCGCACTCTATGGCATACCGACCAATCACCATCGATGCACTTCGGATCGGCATGCACGTCGCAAAACTGGACGTGATGTGGTTTCGTTCGCCCTTTCTGCGGCATTCGTTTCTGATCCGAACGGACGAGCAGATCGAGAAATTGCGCCGTGCCGGAGTCACGCACCTGAAGATCGATCCCGCCCGTGGCATCGACGTGTCGGACGCGTCCAACCCTTCTCCGAACCGGCCAAAGGCCACGGGACAGCCGATATCCACGCAGGTGGTGGCCCCGCCATCCGTGCGGTCTCTCGCCACGATGACACAGGAACTGCAGGCCGCCAGGGCAGCGCGCCTGCAACTCGAACGATCGGTTCACTCAACCTTTTCGCGCATGGCTGAAACGGGCATCGTCGATCTCGATAAAGCCACGCACACCATCCATGAAATCGATGCCGTGGCCAAAACCCTGACGACCCATGCCCTGTTTATTGCCTTCAGCCAAGGCCGTGACGGGAATGTGTCCCTCAGCGAGCATGCACTCGCCACCTCCAGCTTTTCGATGATCCTCGCCCATGCTGCGGCTTACGACCTCTTTGCGCTGCAGGATCTCGCCACCGGCGCTCTCTTGCATGACATCGGCCTACTGCAAGTTCCGCCGTCCATTCTCCAACGGATTCACGATACCTCGACCACCCTCTCGGAGCCGAACCGCCGGATCTATGAATCCAATGCGCGCTCAGGCGCGATCCTGCTCGAACGCCAGGGTGGATTCTCTCCCGCGATTGAGCAAATCGTGGCGGAGCACCATGCCTATGTGAACGGAAGCGGATTTCCTGCTGAAACGGGAGGTGGATTCACCTCAGACATGACGCGTATCGTCATGGTGACGGACCGCTATGACGAGCTCCTCACAGGATTCGGCGGCGCCTCGCCGCTGACCCCTCACCAATCGTTGCAACGGCTCTATCAGGAAGGGCAGGAAGGAAAGTACGAAAATCGGTTGGTCTCACTCTTCGTCAAGGTGATAGGCATCTACCCGGTGTATAGCTATGTCGCGCTAACCACGGGAGAGCGAGCGATCGTCTCCGTGATCAACTCCGGCAAGCTGCATCAACCCATTGTCACGATCACGCACGACCCCTCAGGCATGCCCTATATCGTCCCGCTCGTCATCGACCTCGCCAACCAGGATGAACAGGCCCCGATACGCGGAATACGTTCAGTTTTAGGAACGATACCTACGGAGTTCGAACGAGCCGCGTATTGACACTGACAGAGGTGCCACTGCCGCCTGTCTTATCCGTCATAGGCTCATTGATGCCATCAGGTCGATGCGGCATGGATTGCTATTCGTAGCGGAGCGCTTCGATGGGGTTGAGCCGGGCGGCCTTATTGGCAGGGTACAGGCCGAAAAAAAGTCCAATCGCCAATGAGAAGATGCAGGCGGTGACGACGGAATCGAGGGAAATGATCGTCGGCCATCCCGCGATCGCGGTCGTGAGCCGGGCACCGACAATGCCCACGATCACCCCGATGATGCCGCCGACCAGGCTCAAGGTCACGGCTTCAATGAGAAACTGTATCAGGATATGCACACGCTTGGCACCGACCGCCATGCGCACTCCGATTTCTTTCGTTCTCTCCGTGACCGAAACCAGGAGAATGTTCATGATGCCGATGCCGCCGACCAGCAGCGACACCGAGGCGATGGCAAACAGCATGATCGTGAGGGTCTGACTCGTGCTCTCTTGCACCTTCCCGATATCGACCTGGGTGCGAATGGTGAAATCATCCGCCTGTTCCTCCTGAAGGCGGTGGCGGCCCCGTAACACTTCTCGAACGTGCTCAACCGCCTCGGGCAAATCGGCGCTCTGGTCCGTAGAAGCAAACAAGGCTCCGACTGATCCCAGGAACTGGCTACCGAATACCTTCCGCTCGGCCGTCGTGAAAGGAATGAAAATCACATCATCCTGGTCGGACCCCTGGGCGGACTGGCCCTTGGGTGCCAAGACGCCGACAATTTGAAACGGCACGTTTTTGACCCGGATCGTCGCGCCGATCGCCTCATCGCCAGGATCAAACAAGTTTTCCAGCGTGGTCTGGCCGATCAACGTCACGCGCGCGGCGCTTTCCATGTCCGTCTGCGTAAACGGCCCTCCGCTCATGAACGACCAATCCCGGATGGTGAGATAGCTCGGTGAAATGCCGTTCACCGGACCGTTCCAGTTACGATTCCCGTTGACGATTTGCATCACCTCCCGCCTCGCCCATCCCGTATCTGACAGCAAGGGGCTCCGCTTTTTGAGTTCCGCCGCATCGCCGACCGTCAACGTGACCGCTCCGCCCTGCCCTCCCCGCACACCACTGACGGTCGTCGACCCCGGCATGACGATGATCACGTTGGTTCCCATGCTCGCGACTTGGGCCTGCACTGCCGCGCGAGCCCCCTGGCCGATACTCACCATGGCGATGACCGCAGCCACGCCGATCACGATGCCCAGCATGGTCAGGCCGGCGCGAAGGCGGTTTCGGCTGAGAATCCGCAGCGCGGTGACGACGGTCAACAGAAAAAAGGCGAGCATGGAATTCCTATGGCACGACGGACAGGTGGGAGACTCGCCGAACGTCTTGCACGACCTGTCCATCCTTCATGATGAGTTCACGGGAGGCGGAGGTGGCAATATCGGATTCGTGCGTGACCAGAATGATGGTGATTCCATCATCACGATTGAGCTGCGTCAAAATATCCATAATTTCACGGCTCGAGGCCGTATCGAGGTTGCCGGTGGGTTCATCTGCAAAGAGAATGGAGGGACCTCCGACAAGGGCTCTCGCAATAGCAACGCGCTGTTGCTGGCCTCCGGAAAGCTGGAAAGGGTAGTGCTGTTCCCGGCCAGCGAGCCCGACACGCAGCAAAGCCGCCGCGGCCTGCTTCCGCTGCTCCTTGAGCGACACTCCACGGTAAACCAGCGGCAATTGGACATTCTCCAAGGCGCTTATTCTGGGAATGAGGTTAAAACTCTGAAACACGAACCCAATCTGTCTATTGCGAATCTCCGCCAGCACATCCGGTTTCGCTGTGCCTACATCCATCCCGTCCAGCTGGTATCGCCCACGAGTCGGTTGGTCAAGGCACCCAAGGATATTCATCAGAGTCGACTTACCCGACCCGGATGTACCCCTCACCGCGACGAATTCACCCTGATCGATGGTTAGATGGATGTCTCGCAAAGCCTGCACCTCGACGTCGCCCACGCGATAGACTTTCCAGAGATCTGTACAAGAAATCAAAAGGGGCATGCTGTCCTCAAGGACGGATGGCACAGGAGAACCTATAGAGTATTGGGCAGCGTGAATATTGCGACAGAGTCTGCTACATGCCGCGATCACGCCGCTGCCCGGACCCAAACCCGGGGGGAAGTTCCCCGCCCTTGCGATCACCGCGCAGAGATTCGATACCGATGATGACCTGATCGCCCTCATTGATCGCCGCAGAGATGATTTCAGCATAGGACCCATCGGAGATACCCATCTCTACGGGGACCGGATCCAGCTCATCATTGACGCTCTGCTTCCAGAGAGTCCGTTGACGGCTTGCCGGCCCTGTTGCCCCACCGGCGGCCCTAACTGCAATCACCTCTTCTCGAACTACCCTGGGAGGGCTGAAACGGAGTGCCGAATTCGGCACCTTGAGAATCTGCTCTTTCTTGGCCACGACAATGGATACATTCGCCGTCATGCCCGGTTTCAAACGAAAATCCGGGTTCTGGAATTCGACCACGACATCGTAGGTCACCACATTCTGAATATTGATGGGCGCATTCCTGACCTGCCGCACCCGTCCATAGAATTGCTCACCGGGGTACGCATCGACCGTGAACGAGGCCTCTTTTCCCTCTGCGATTCCACCGATGTCGGCTTCGCTGACATTGGTGTCGACCTGCATGTTGGTGACATCTTCGGCAATCAAGAAGAGGGTAGGAATGGAAAAGCTAGCGGAGATTCGCTGCCCGACCTCAACTTGCCGGGAAATCACCACCCCGTCGACCGGTGAACGGATCACCGTATATTTCAGGTCCAACTCTGCCGCCTGCAACATCGCCTCCGCCTGCTTCACAGCCGCTTCCGTCACTTTCAGCTGCGCCACGGCGCCTTCGGATGCTGTGAGAGCCATGTCGACTTCATTTTGAGAAATAAATTGTTGCCCTAACAGCGACTTAGCCCGATCGAATTCCCGTCGACGCTGGGCCAGATCGATCCGCGCCTTGTCCAACGCCGCTCTCGCATTGGCGAGACTCGCCATGGCCTGATCGCGCCTGGCTTGGTAGGGAAAGGGGTCGATGCGGGCCACCACCTGCTTGGCCTTCACTTTGGAATTGAAATCGGCGTGCAAGCTTTCGATCATGCCCGAGACCTGACTGCCGACCTGAATGGTGGTAATTGGATTGATGGTGCCTGTTGCCGTCACCAGGGACACGATCGCCCCGCGTTCGACGGGCATGGTCCGATACCGCACCGGTGGCCGCCGCTCGCCGTTGAAAAACACGTATCCGGCGATGGCGAGGCCGATTGCGATCACTCCGACGATCAAACCCACACGGCGCATGACGGGCCATCCTCCTTGCCGGACAATGCGGGCATTCTATCAGGAAACGATTTTGCGATGCACCACCAGGCACGCCCGCGGAGCGGGCAGGTGTAGAAAAGACGAAGGGCCGTTTGCCTGTGACGGCAAACGGCCCTTCCGGTCGCACGGTCCACCAGCGTGGACGCTCACGCACTCTACTTATGGACTGACGGTAATCCGGTCCTTGATATCATCAAACACGTCTTTCGGTATCACATTCTTAGCCACCAGTTCCCCCTTCACTTTGTAGGGGCGGTTGCTCACGATTCGGTCGGCCACATCCTGGGTGATGCCCAACGTAAGTACCAGATCGGCTGAAGGCACTTTATTGATGTTGAGCACCGACAACGAAGGGGCGGCTTCCGATGGTCCGCCGAACATGGCAGAGGGTGGAACCGATTTTGTCGAGGTCGAGCCAGTACCCGATGGGGGGGCCGTGAACGCCGAGGGTCCCGGGTTCGGTGACAACGACCGTGAGCGATCCTTCATCTCTTTCTGATACCGTGCGACCAGCGACTTCAGTTGCTCGTTATGCCGGCGGGCCTCTTCGTATTCCTGCCTGACGCTGCGATTTTGCGCCCCTAACTGCTTGACCTTGTCTTCCAGCTCTTTCGTCCGCACATCAATGGTGTCACGCTCTTTATCGCGGCCATGTTGGATACGCTGGAGTTCATCCCTGGCGATTTGACTTTCTGAACCAAACTTGGCGTTGAGATCCTTCAGCGTTTTGACCTGCTGTTCCAGCGCATTCTTCTGCGCACGTGCACGTTCGAGGTCACCTCTGGCAGCATCGGCGTCGGCAAGTACCTCATGATATTTCTTATCACTCACGCACCCGCTGACGGCCATCGCGCTCATAAGCGCAAGCCCAGCCATCCACACATGCCTCATGCGACCCTCCCTGTTCGATCACAACCGATCGGACTTCTATTCCTCTTGATGTGTGTATGCCAAGACCTACTGTTTGTCAATATGTTTGCCGATTGCGAAGCATCGGCCGCCGAGTTTGTTACAGCCGGCCACCTCTCCACAAAACGAACGAAGCTTGACTGTAGGAGAACAGTTTGGGAATATGCGCTGACCGTTCAGCCAAACCACACACCACCAGCACCTCCACGACCAACCTATGAAATTATGATGAACTGGGGCCCGGAGCTCGCCGTCATTCTCGGCATTATCGAAGGACTGACGGAGTTTCTGCCCGTCTCCTCAACCGGCCATCTGATTCTCGCCGGGCATGCCCTCGGATTTACGGGGGACATTGCGTCGAACGTGGAGATCTCGATCCAGCTGGGCTCGATTCTGGCCATCATCGCCTATGAACGCACGAAACTTGCGGCGCTGGCGTCCGACACGTTCCGTGAACAGCGCCACCTGCGATCGCTGGTGGCGGCTCGCGGGAACACCCCTTGGACTACGATCATTCAGAGATCTATTCATGCCCAGCCCAACCTGTGGTTCGTCATCGGATTGGGATTGGCCTTTCTACCAGCGGCCTTCGTAGGATTCCTCGCCCACAAGTCGATCAAAGCCTATCTCTTTTCACCAACCACCGTCGCGATATCGCTGATCGTCGGAGGCCTCATCATTCTGGCTGTCGAGCGGATGCGAGCGCGCGTGCGCGTCAAGGAATTGCTTCAGGTCACACCGCGGTTCGCCCTCTGGATCGGCCTTGCGCAATGCGTGTCCTTGATTCCCGGTATGTCCCGTTCCGGCTCCACCATTGTCGGTGGTCTCTTAGCCGGGCTCGACCGGCGCGTCGCCACGGAATATTCTTTCTTCCTGGCCCTGCCGACGATGATCATCGCCACGATCTACCAAATGCTGAAATCGCACGCTGCCTTCACTCAACAGGACTTTGTCGCCCTCGGGATAGGGCTGGTCGTATCGTTCATGGTCGCCTGGGCCGTCATCGCCGCCTTTCTGACTTTTGTGCAACGCCACAGCCTAAGTGTGTTCGCCTACTACCGCATGATACTGGGCGTTATCGTCCTCCTAGTGGTCCGCTAATCCGGAGAGGAACCGCAATGGACACCGTGCAGGTGTACGATACCTGGGTCAACGGCAAGAACCGAGGCTGCATTTTGACGTGGTGACGACAAGTGAAGACCCGG
>JACCYV010000190.1 GCA_013696305.1 Nitrospira sp. | reverse complement strand
CACCCTGGGGCGCTGCCTTGCGGCGCTATTTTATTCTGGAGAGTGACCGGCGCGAAACCGACATCGTCTGGGGTTATACGGGAGGCAGCCGGAAGAGAGGCGGGCAGGGGGATGTGCTCATCCCGTTCCCGGGTCGAATCGTTGAGGGCCGCTATTCATTCGATGGGCAGACATTCCAACTCGAACGGAACGACAAGGAAGGACCGAACGCGATTCACGGGTTTGTCCGGACCTTGCCCTGGAAGACGCATGACATCGGGCCGGATCGAGTCACGTTCGATGTACACCTCGATGCTGCGTCCTATAGTCGTAAAGGGTATCCCTTTTCCCTCGCCGTTCGCGTCACGTACAGCTTGGATGTTCAGGGATTGTCCTGTGGGTTTTCCGTGCAGAATCTAGGCCATCGGGCGGCCCCTGTCGGGGTCGGCTTTCATCCCTATTTCACGGTCGGCACTGCGCTGGTCGATGAGGTTGAAGCCAGGATTCCATGCGCCGGATATCTAGAGCTCAACGAACGGCTCGCTCCGACAGGAACCGTCTTGGACGTGGCGGGTACCGAATGGGACTATCGCGACTATCGGCGGATCGGCAATCGCCGCTTTAATCATTGTTATATGCAACTGGAGCGCGATGCGGAAGGGATGGCCACGGCGTCGCTTCGCCATGCGGGGAGCGATCGCGCCGTCGACATCGTGATGGATCGCGCATTTTCCGCGGTCGTCGTCTATACCGGCGATGCCATTGCCGACGCCCCGCGTCGTGCCCTCGCCATCGAACCGATGACCTGCGCGACGGATGCGTTGAATCACCCTGATTGGGGCTTGAAACGCCTTCTTCCGGACGAATCGTTTGGCGGGCGTTATAGCGTCAGACCGCGCCGCGGATAGAACGCGCTACCGGGTGAGCTCATGTGCGAGGAGTTGAACCGGCTGTCGGGTCTATGACGGTCGGATCGGCTCGATGATGCGGAACCGCACCTCGTCGACCTGAGTATAGGCCGAAGTCTGTTCGCCCGCGTACAGCCCGCATCGGTAGAGTCCAGGCCTCCAGCCGGTCGCCGGGCGAGGGAGCACAAAGTAGCCGGATTGGTCGTTGGTAGACATAATGAGGTGGTCTTGTGCGACCGCTGTTTGCTCTCCGGTCAGTTCGGATGCCTCTTTGAAACAGCGTGCGGCCAGCGGCACTTCGTCATCGGAGGCCGTGACCAGTCCAAACACCAGGTAGATCTCCTGCTGTGAGGCGGGAAAACTGATACCAGGTTCGAGTGGAATGAAGTCATGGGCGCCGGTGGGAGAATCATCCCGCATAACTTTCCCGGCCGGAATGACAAATCGAAACCAGGCAAAGTCCGCGTCTCTGCCCATGAGTGACGCCCCCGCATCCATTGGATTTTGAGGGGACAGCCGTTCGAGGGTTTTCGCAGCAAGCACCTTCTCCGATGGTACAGTCGCAGGACCGGGCTCGTTCGGGGAGGTCCCAGAATCGCTTGCCAATTCAAGGTCGGAGACGTGGGGGCGAATTTTGTCCAGCCACCGCGACAGCTTGGCCTTATCCAGCACACGGGTTCCTGTAGGAAGCTCGACATCTTTCGTCGTCTTTTCAAACTCCACCGTCGCGTCATAGAGCACCTTGAATTGGACGTAGGCGTCTTCCCACCGCTTCAGATCCACCAGACATTGACCCATGCGAAATACTGTGGCCGCGTAATCTTCGTCGGTGGGGTCCAGATCCGACACCTTGCGAAAGATGGTGAGGGCTTCCTGGCATCGGCCGAGATTCATGAGGATCAGTCCCAGGTGCTGGGTGGCGAGGGGATCCTTGGGGTTGAGGAGCAGGAGTGTCCGGTAGATCGGTTCGGCCTCCTGAAATCGTCCGGCCTCGAACAGCCTGTATCCATCGGCGCGAATCATCGACCAGTCTCGCAACTGTTTCGGCGTCGCGTCCGGGGTCATTACGGGGGCAAAGCGGCGGCCGCGTTCTGTCGATCCATAAAATACGGTGAGCAGATTCTTGGCGGACAGCTCCAATGGCGAACCCGGCGACGCCTCTTGTAAGACGAATTGGACGTCGCGATTGGCGCCTTCATAGTCCAATACGTCGAATCGCGCCCGGGCCGTCGCTAAACGCCACCCAAGCATATCCGGAACGAGTTCCACGGCCCGCTGGTATGATTCGAACGATTCTTCCAGGCGATCGAGTTTGCGGAGTTCGCGCGCCAATCGCAAATGGATCAGCGGATTCTGCGTATCGATCGCCGCAATGCGTTGCAACTCGCCGACGGATTCCTCTCGCTGTCCCGACCGAACCAACACACTCCATTTGGCCCATCGCACATCCAGGGCTGTGGGCACCCTGGCTAAGACGATCTCGTAGGATTCCAGTGCCGCTTCGGTATGACGCGAGGTGGCGAGCATATCGCCCCGGAGTTGATGCAGCGCGAGCGCCTGGGGATTGTCCTGAAGTCCTCGATCAAGAATGTCGAGCGCCAGGTCCAATGTGCCCTGTTCCCATGCAACTCGTGCGCGTTGGGTGACCTGGGTCTCTGAGCGGACGTGCACATCATTTCCATAGGCCCAAGGGCTTGCCACCCATGTCGCCGGCAGTAACAGAGCAAGGAATAGTCCCCCGTAGAGAGTTGATCGCCGGATGAATCGCTCTCGCGGGCTACCGAACCGGCGTTGGTGCATGAGCATGATGATCTCTCTGGTTACGGGAATCCTGCCCCTGTGATCATCTAAGAAGAACACTGCGAAAGTCGTGTATCGCCCAGAAGGGTGCCACAAGATAGGATATCTTACTGTATGGAAGCGAGGCATCGCCAGACGACCATGGCCCTCGATGGGCAGGCGAGATTCGGACAGCCCGCCCGCCGGCGGTGGCGGGTCAGCCGACGAGCGTCACAAGGGCGATGATCTCAGGCATAAGGCAAACGGATGTGGTTTTTTAGAGGTAACGCTAGGATTTCTGTTTGCGCTGTTATAGGAAGGCTGTCAAGGAGAGGATCTCTACGGATTGGACTTGATGAACGCTCAGGAGATCATCGTCGCCGCTGACAAGCCAGCGAACGCCGGCGGTTGTCGCGCAGGTGATGAACTTGGCATCGTCAGGATCTCGTACATTCGGAATGACCGTTGGAGGCACCGTCACGGTCTCGACGGAAGGGAGGAGTTCTTCTTCGAGCAGGCCACGTATTTCGGCGTTGGCCAGCTTGAATTTGGGATACGCGAGTACCCGAATGTATTCATCGAGAACAGGGGAGGATACGACCGGCCGAAGCCGATCGGATTGCCAGGCGGAAACGAGGCTCGATGGCGGCCCGGAGAAGAGCAACGCCGAGATGATGACGTTGGTATCCAGAACGGCTCGGATCATCGGCGAGGTCGTCGGCCTGCTCTCGCCCATGCAATGGCACGGTCCAAGTCTTTCGGCTCAATCCCAAGGTCTTTGATTTTCCGTCGGACAGACGCAAGGCGAGATCCTCGCTCCGTCAACGTGACTGGCCTGAGAATAAGGACTCCCCCTTTTGCGGTGACATCAAAATAGTCGGTCTCAGGAATGTCCTGCAGCGCTTTTTTAGGCAAAGTCACCTGATTCTTAGATGTTTTTTTCGCCAGCATATTCACCTCTCCTTTAAAGTAAGGGCATCTTACTTCCAGGAATCATGGCAAGCCGGGTGAAAAGGCGGTTCACGTGAGAGAGGCGCGCGATATCGTCTTCGAACTATAGAAACCGAGAATGAATAATGCCCTCACAGGGAGACACTCCCGCGAGATTATCGTCTATGAGGCATACGCTGTTTTCTGCGGGTGTGTCCGTCAGGCATCGTTTTCGGTGAGGCAGCGTCCGAGGCCCTGTTGTTCGGCCAGGTGATAGGCATAGTGTAAGGCGGCCAGGTTCGCGACCCGCTCTTCGGCCTCCTCGCGACTATTCGAATAGATGATGTGAATTCCGAATCGCGCCGTCAGCGCATCCAGAAAATCCACCATCCCGTTTTTGTGATACTGGCCCAAACGTCCACCGGCGGTGTTGTATTGGATAGGACCTTCGATCACCAGAAATCGATGGGGGAAGATCGATAGCGTTTCCAGTTCTTGCAAAAACCCCGGACGATCGTTGGAGGAATTCGAAAAAATCGTATTGAGTTCCTCCACGCCCCGACGCTCCACTCGAAAGATCGCCGGGGCTTCCGCGATGGCGTAATCGCCTGCCGGGAGAGCCTGTGGAATGGTTCCGGCGATACGAATGAGCCCCTTGAATTCATAGGGCAGGTGCTCGCAGGTATCGACGAGCAGATGGACGGCTGGAACCATGATTTTGGGATGACTGAAACGGGTCACGTTCAGCATCGTTTGAGGCCCGCGCAGCTCCTGTCGGGATCGCGGCGCTGGTTGCGGGCGGGGCGACGGCGAAGGCCTGGGAGGGGCGGTGGCGGAGGGCCTGTGCTGGCCGGCCGCGTCATACCGGGTGCGCGCGACGGGATCGCTGAGCGTTTGATACGCTTGGTTGATCAACCGGGTGCGCGCTTCCGCTTTCCGGTGCAGGGTCGGCGAATGCACAAAGCGATCAGGATGCCAGACTTGCATGTGTTCGTGCCAGGCTCTTTTGATCTCCGCCTCGGTGGCGGTAGGGGAGAGTTCCAGCACGGCGTAATAGTTAGTCATCCCCTCGTCCCGCATCGATTTCTCCCAATTCGAAGGCCGAAGTGTAACGAAGTACACGGTAAAGCGCTAGATTGAAATCAATGGCAGTTGGGCGTCAACCGGTCGCGGCGACTCGCCATTGTGCATGATCCGGACGCAGTGTATGGTAGACCTCGAACCACCTGGTCACTCACATCAATCTCATGGGAGGCAGTGCTCATGATTCTCGTCACCGGGGGTGCCGGCTATATCGGGTCACATACCTGCGTTGAGCTGCTCAATGCCGGCTGTGAGGTTACGGTCTTTGACAATTTTTCCAACAGTCATCCTGAATCCCTGGCACGGGTGCAGCGGATCACGGGAAAAACACTTCGCCTGATCCGAGGGGACTGCCGCGATCGCGCTGCATTAGTGGCGGCGCTGCGAGAAAGCTCGGCCATTGCGGTCATTCACTTCGCCGGTCTCAAGGCGGTGGGAGAATCGGTCCAGCAGCCGTTGGCCTACTACGACAACAATGTCGTGGGGTCCCTGCGTGTCCTGGAAGCCATGGGTGAGTGCGGCGTGAAACAGCTGGTCTTTAGCTCCTCCGCGACGGTGTACGGCGATCCCCAACGGCTGCCGCTCACCGAGGAACACCCGCTTTCTGCCACCAATCCCTATGGTCAGACGAAACTGATGGTGGAAGAAATCTTGCGAGACCTGCACCGCAGCGATACCTCATGGCGGATCGGCATTCTTCGGTATTTTAATCCCGTCGGCGCGCATGCCAGCGGGCTGATCGGAGAAGATCCCCAGGGCATGCCGAACAATTTGTTGCCGTTCGTGGCCCAGGTTGCAGTGGGACGGCGGGAATATCTCAACGTATGGGGCGGCGACTATCCCACTCCCGATGGTACCGGCGTGCGGGATTATATCCATGTGGTTGACTTGGCCGTGGGGCATCTGAAGGCGCTGGAAGCGCTGAAGAAGTTGCAGCGCCAGGCGGAATGTTTGACGGTAAATCTAGGCACAGGCCACGGGTACAGCGTGGTGGACATCGTGCGGGCATTCGAACGGGCAAGCGGCAAGCCGGTTCCCTACAAGGTTGCCTCCCGTCGTCCCGGTGACGTCGCCTCCTGCTATGCCGATCCTGATCGGGCATTTACCCGGTTGGGATGGCGAGCGGAGCGCGGGCTGAGTGAGATGTGCGCAGATGCCTGGCGCTGGCAGAGTGCCAATCCCAAAGGGTATGCAGGCTGAGTGTTTCCTGTTCAGGGATCTGTCAAAAAATCTTCTCCGGTTCCTTGCGATCACTCGCATTCGTTTTCTGGATTCCACGCAATCAATGAATATGTAGAATTAGTGCATAGGGCCAGTATCGTAGGAGCGATAGGTCGACCTTCGCGGGAGGCGTTATGGAGAAGAGGGTGAAAAATTTACATCGAGCGGATGTTACCTGCCTCGCTGGTCACAGGAACCTCAGTCTCTGCGCAGGATGGATGATTGGTGCATCGGTAGCGGGATGGGTGACCGGGTTCTCACCACCGGCCGGCGCGAGCCATCAAGAGCATGAGAGACATGAGAATGAACCTCTTCATGAAACCATTGGTAGAGGCTATCCGATCCCCGGCGCCGGCTTTCAGGTCTTCCTGAGACAAAGCCAAGGAACGGCGGAAGGCTCGGCAATCGACCACGCTCAGGCCGAGGCGGCAGTCCAGACGGTCGTCGATGCCTTCTCTGTCATGTTGCAGCATCGGACTGACTATCCGCGATTCGATGAAAGCCTCAAGAAAGACGCGCTCAAACGAGTCGTCATTGAATCTCACGTCCTCAACGCGGAGGGCAAAGAGTTTCCGTTCCTAGTCGCGCGAACGAATGAACCGGGCCGGGTCACACTGCTGATCAGTGCCTCGTCCCTGAGGCAGCAGGACTATCTGCATCATCCGGACAAGCTGATTCCGGTGTTGGCCAGAGAGATTCAATGGGTCGTCAGCAAAGCGGATACCGCTCCGAAATCCAAGGCCGCGATGTCCGAGCGACAGCTCAAGCAGGCTCCGATACACAGCGACCAGGAAATTCAGGCGATGCCGGGTGAGCAGCGGGCCCGGATCCTTCAGCAATTGTTCGATAGGTACCTGCGAACCGTGGATGACCTGAAGAGCCTCGATGGTCATCCGTCTTACGAAGTCGGCAGCACCACGCCGGTTCCGCCGATTCAATCCGATTCCACGACCAAACTCTACGAAATTCGAGTTCGTGAAGCCCTGCAGAAAATTGTAAAGGAACCGCCATTCCTCGAACGCACGCCGAAAGCTGTCAGATGTCTGCTCAACGGAAAGGTGTGGAACGTGACGTTCGTGAAAATCGATCAACGGGATTGGGCCACGCGCACCAGGGTGCTCCCGGAGGATCAATCGGTGTTGGTGGGAGAAGGCGACCAACGCATTCAGCCGGCCGCGATTTTGTTGAATACCTATCGGACGGCCGCGCCGGACAACCCCTTTTACTCAGACACGAAGGGATTGCCCATGGGGGCCCTTTCTGCGGACCAACTCGCCCGGGTGATCGCGTCGGAAATTCAACAGAATATTCTCGAAAAATCTCTCAGTGGCCACGTAGCCCAGGATGCGCTCACGACACCCCGGTGAGTAGTGGGGGATTGCTCGGGCGGGTTTCGCAAGGGCGATCGATGCCGTGCATCGCGGACCTTTGTGCGCGTTGCTCGGCGCGGAGGGCTGGCTGAGTAGGACTAGCGATTGATCTGGTTGGGCTGACCCGCCTTGGCTAGTTGTATGTTGACGCTCACGACGCCATCATTCAATTTGCGATAAGGATAGCTGTCGGTGATGAGGGGAAGAGCATCGGCCTGTTCCTGCGTGGTGATCAGCGAGAGGGCGGGCACGTAGCGGCCCGAGGCAACCTTGACTCCGATCAGCTTCGCTCCCGGCTCGACCACCACCTGGTCGCCGAGCTCCGTCCGAAACACGAGGGCTTGCATACCGATGAAGGTATCGTCGCCCACCTTGGCTGGCCCATGCACCTGCGACTGGTGAGCAAGGGAGACTCGTTTCCCGATATAGACCGAGTAGCTCTTTCCTGCCACCTGGACCTCATTTTCAGG
>JACCYV010000180.1 GCA_013696305.1 Nitrospira sp. | reverse complement strand
TTGAGATCCATCCCCAACAGATCACTGGATCGCTGCAGTATCAACGCCTGCCGTCCCATGTCTTGCTCGAAGCGAATGCGCCCGTCCGTCAAGGCCTCCGCGACTTTCAGCACCGGCCCATTACGATCGTAACCGAGTGTCTTGATCACGGTATAAGCCTCGTTGACCAGAATCTGCGTGCCGATCTTGAGTTCCTCCGCCGAGAGACGCGGATCGATATTGGCGTAATACTCCGCCCCTCCGACCACGATTCGCGCGACTCCTTCAGCCGGCACCTCCACCAGCAGACCCACGCGATTGGCCGGCGCGGTTAACTTGGATACCACCTCATTGAGTTTCTTAAATTCAGTTTCGCGGCGGTCATGGAGCACCGACTGCGCAGTCATCACATGTCGCAGCTTATAGAGGAGCTTCTGACGGGGGTCGCCCTCAGGAAATGCTGCCAGGCATTCTTCAATCAGCTCCAGCGGATCGGCCGAGGCCGGATCCTCACGCCGTGACGGCTGCTGCCCTCCCGCCTCAGGCTGATCCGATTTTCTATGGTCGCTCATGTCTATTCCTCCGGCTGGTCTACCTCGGGTCATCCTAACACAGAGGGCAACGTCCCTGTCGCCTTGGAGATCACCGACTCTAGCAGGTAGAGGAAAAACTATCGCGGCACGCAGGAACTTCGGTCATTCGCACGTGTCCCAACAGAAAGACATTCCGCAGGAGGCTCGAAAAGGCCGTCCCCTTCGTCCGTCGTTCGTGAATCGTCGTTCGTCTCTCGTTGCAGAACCGGCTGCGGCATATTCGCGAGATACGCTTCACGATTCACGGGTGTCGAGAACGCTGCCGGCTGACCTTTTCCCGTTTCCTACTCCGATCAGTTGACCGCCTGCAATGTCACTGCGATCTGAAGCCGGCGATTCCCCCGCACATAATCGATCATGACCTGATCGCCGACCTTGTGCTGCTCCATCAGATCCATCAAATCCTCGATCGTCTCGACCGGCTTACCATCCACACCGACGATCACATCGCCTAGTTCCACACGGCCCCCAGAGGTCTCGCGTGCCCCGCGCAGACCGACCCGTTCAGCCGCGCTGCTGCGTCCGATCTTCCCGATAATGACCCCATGCACACCCCAGCGCCGCGCCATGGCGTCGGGCACCAATGAGATGCCCAACCCGGGCCGGATCATTTTTCCATGTTTGATCAATTCAGGTACGGTCCGGCTCACCGTGTCGGCGGGGACCGCAAAGCCGATTCCAGCGAATGCCCCGCTCGGGCTCACGATTTGAGTGTTCACGCCGATCAAGCGACCGGCACTGTCCAACAGCGGGCCTCCCGAGTTGCCGGGATTGATCGCGGCATCGGTCTGAATGACCCCTTCGATCGTGCGGTTGCTCATCGACTTGATGGTGCGACCGAGCGCGCTCACCACCCCGGTGGTGAGCGTATGGTCGAGGCCGAAGGGATTACCGATTGCCAGCACTTTTTGCCCGACGCGCAGCGATTGAGAGTTCCCGATGGTGACCGGCTGAAGAGCCGCCTCAGGGGCTTGGATCTGCAGTACTGCGATATCGTGGTCAGGGTCGACGCCCACCACCTTCGCCTTGTATTCGACTTGATCGGCCAAGGTCACCGTGATCGCATCAGCGCCATAAATGACATGGAAGTTGGTGACGATGTGCCCCTGACGGCTCCAGACGAAACCCGTCCCCGATCCCTGCGGCACCTCAAACAGATTGTACGACCAGGGGTCCCGCTGCATAGCCGTGTTGGCGATAAACACCACCGATCGCGTCGCCCGCTCGAAGACCGCAATGGTCGCCTGCTCCTCCGCGCTTATTTCAGTCGGTCCGGCAGATTGCGCCGTGAGAATTCGGTTGGTTCCATCAAAGGCGGAAAGCAGCGTGACGGAGAGCCCACCCACAAAAAGAGTCGCCATCAGGCTGACGCCCATGAACCATCTCTCTCCCCACCACGCAATCGCACTGGTCAGCCGCATCCTATTCACCCATGACCTGAAGGACCAACTCTCGAGTCCGGGCCCGCGTATCGAAATCCAAGACCACGATCTGCTGCCAGGTCCCCAAAGTCATCACCCCGTCGTTGAAGGGAATCGTGAGTGAGTGGCCCTGCAGCTGGCCGCGCAGATGGCTGTGACCGTTATCTTCTCCCTGATTCCGGGTATTGTGTTGCCAATCGGGATCCGCGGGAATCAGCCGTTGCCACAGTGCTTTCGTATCGGCACGGATACCAGGCTCATCCTCGATGATCAGTACGGATGCCGTGGTGTGTTTGATGAACAGAGTGAGAATCCCGGTCCGCAGCTGCGTCTGCCCGACCGCCTCTTGGACCTGTCGGGTAATATTCTCCACCTGGCAATCGCCCTGCATGTGGACCCGAATCGGAATACTCCTAACAGCCATGCATTTACTCCCGACTGGCCTGGAGTAAAAGTGTGCGCTCCCGTCTGGACAAGGGTCGCCCTTTCGCCTGCTCTAATATGGTATCGAAGGCACCCTCCCCCGCCAGTGTGCGCAAGGCCATCACAACCGGGCGACTGAGGATTCCTTCACGTTGCAATGCGTCCAGATAGCCAAAGGCTTCCGAGAGGTCTTCTCGTCGCCGCGCATAATAATCACGCCCTCGCTGCTGATTGCTATAGGCCTCAAACTGTTCGCAGGCCACCAGGATCTCGGCCAGCTGCCGGACCCAGGGTCGTGCCCCCTCCAGCTTCTCGGGGTAGTAGTAATACAACATGACCCGGCCCATCCAAGGCAACCATGCGATCCCGAGTTCACCCAGGATCGGCTTGACGATACGAAGCCGCCTGGCCAGCCGGCGGGCATAGCCCAGACGCATTTCCACCTGTTCGCATGCCCAGGGATCCAAGGCAAGCCCCATCGCAGCCATCGCTTCTTTGTACCTCTTCACAAACGCCTCGGTTTCCCGACCGTAGCGCGTCTCGGGATGGCGGGCTCTCCATTCACGTGGCCTCGTCGGTATTCCTTGCCCGCGCGCCCAGGACCAAATACGGCCGAAGAGTTTTCTATCCAGCCCGGCACGGCCCAAATCGTGCAGGATACAAGCAATTTGATATTGCTTCACCCGCGCCGGCTGGTGCCCCATTCGCTGAGCGACCGCCGCGCACATCCGGGCTGTCCGCAGAGCATGCGCACAATCGTACCCTTTGATGAGTCGTCCGGAGCGGCGCGGGTCTGGATAATCGTAGAAATGCAACAGCTTGGCGGCCAATGCACGAGGCACAAGGAGCGGAGCAGAAGTCATACGTGTGCGCAACATGCGGTGTGATGAGCCGGAGGCGATGGATTAAGGCGGGCAGAATATCGTCCGTGAAAAGAGCGTGTCAAGGGAACCGCGCTGGCAGGGAGGATTTCCTCGCACTGACAGTGGAGCTTTGTTATTCTGCAGCTGATCAAGACAATGGCAAGGAGGGCATCATGGGAATGACGCGATCCATACTGGTTCTGATAGGGAGCGCCTGCGTCATACTGGCAGAGGCCTACGCGCCCGTTCACGCCATCGCAATCGATCAACTGGCAGACTTGAGCGGCAAGGCCGCCGCGTTCGTCACCTTGCGGAGTCGGGATAACTTTTCGAGTGAGTACCGCTACGATGTGACGGTCCGCAATAATTCCGCGGATCTCTTTATGGCCGATTCCCTGATCGTGGTCCTGGATCACATCACCAATACCGCCGGGCAAGATCATGAGAACCTCACCAACGAATCCCTGTTGACCAGGATGGAAATCATCGGCCAGGATGGAACCACCGAGGACGGGAAACCTTTTTTTCGCGTCCCTCAGGGATCAGGTCCTGACCTGACTCCGAATAGCGAGAGCCTCCCTGTCACGGTCCGCATCAGGAACCGGGACTATGTCGCCGTCTTCACCCCGTCGTTTCGTGTGATGGGGGTGAAACGCGAACCACCCAAACAGAAAAGCCCGGCAGCCGCGGCGGCCGCACCGAATAAAGCGACCACGGACAAACTCATCCAACTCTTGATCAAGAAGGGCTTGATCACCGCTGAAGAGGGACGGACCCTCAGCCAACCATGAGCAACCCCGCCTGCAAGGCCTGTGTCGGCGCGTGGCCTCGTCAGGACCATTTGATCGCCGACTGCGGCCTCACGCGTGCCTATCTCCACGACGACCAATTCTTTCCCGGCTGGACGGTGTTGGTACTGAACCGTCATGCCACCGAACTCTTCGACCTATCACGCGACGAACGTAGCAGCCTAATCGAGGAAGTCTCCGCGGTGGCCGGCGTGCTCGCCGGAGAGTGGAATGCGGTGAAGATCAATTACGAATTGCTCGGCAACCAGCTTCCCCACATCCACTGGCACGTGATTCCACGATTACCGCAAGACCCCGCACCGCTTGAGCCGGTCTGGCGCATCACCCACGAACCGGTCAGGCTCACGCCTGAGGCGCTGACCTGCATGGTCGAACGACTCCGCAC
>JACCYV010000155.1 GCA_013696305.1 Nitrospira sp. | reverse complement strand
TCCTCCTCACGATAGTCCCGTGGATTCCTTGACAGTCTTTGACGCCCTTGGCTACCATGCAGTGACAGAATTTTCTGTGCGGCCCCTCCCTTGCATGATTTCCAACACCAATCTTCACAGTCTCTTTGCTCGGACAACCTGCCGCCGCAGCATCGGCTTGGCGCTCGGGGCGACAATGGAGTTCCTCCTGAATGGGTCGCTCGTTTGGGCCCTTCAAATCAGCGGATTGGAATCGCCACACAGCTTCCTCGCCGATCCTGCGACGAATTCGTACTTTATTTCCAACATCAACGGGCAAACCGAGGCCCGCGACAATAACGGGTTCATTACCAAACTGAGCGACGACGGGCGTATTACGGCATTCAAGTTCATAGAAGGTGGCCGCGGGGACGTCACACTCCACGCGCCCAAAGGCATGGCGGTCGTCGATCACGTGCTGTACGTCACGGACTTGGATACGCTTCGCGCCTTCGATAAGACAACGGGCAAACCTCTTGCGACCGTGAGGCTCCCGAACCCCGCGTCCACTAACTCGCCCCAGTCCCTCGTCGACGTAGCCTCAGACGGCCAAGGCCATCTCTATCTGGCCGATCAACTCGGCAACGCCATCTATCGCGTCGATATTGCAGCCACGTTGAAGCTGGCGCTGTATGTATCGGGCAGCCATCTGGCCGGTCCGTCCGGGGTGGCGGTCCACCCAAAAACCGGCCATGTCATCGTCGTAAGTTGGGACTCCGGGAAAATTTTCGATATTACTCCGGAAGGGGCCCTCACGGAGTTAGTCTCTAACGGGTTTTTTACCGCCCGCTTCCAGAACCTCAGCGGCGTGGATTTCGATCGATGGGGCAGCATGTATGTGGCGGACGCGACGAAAGGCAAAATCTGGCGGATGGGACCAAACAAGAAATTTCAGGTCATCGCGGAATACCTTCCCTCTCCCACGGATCTGGGCATCGACCGCGCGAACCATTTGATTCTCGTGCCGTACCAGGACTCGAATGCGGCCGAGGTGAATGGACTCGAATCTCCCGTGGCGTCATCCTCGGCCGACCGAGCGAAACGCACGCTGGCGGACTATGGATTCATCGAAACACCCAAACCCGAGAAGAAAGGGTCACCAGCCAAATGAGCCAATGCGAGTACTGTCACCAGCGCAAAGGAAAGCGGACCTGCCCGGGCCTGGGGGGCCTGATCTGCAGCCAATGTTGCGGAGAACATCGCCTGACACGGATCTCCTGCCCTCCCGACTGCACGTACCTCGAAACCGGCAGCGACTACCAGCAGAAGCGACTCGGCGAGCAGTTTTCCCCCGTGCGGCGCGAGCTCTATCGCCAACTCAGCGTAGTGGGAGGCGAGAAGGCCGCCGCGTTTTTTAACCTCATCGAAGTCGTCACGTTCGGCTATTACCACGACCGGCGCGACGGCCAGGATGCCGAAGTCATTGCAGCCATCCAGGCCCTTCGCCGGACGTTGAGTCCCCTGCATGTGCCGTCGGCCCCGATGCCGGTGTTTGCCGAACGCCTCAAAAAGGAATACGACACTTTCGCCAAGCAGCAACCGCAACAGATTACCGACCCGGGCTCCGCTCCTGAAATTCTGGACCGGGCCTTGGCACTGATTTCAGAGTTTTCCGGCCAGGACTTCCAATCACGCCGCTTCCTAAACGGCATGATCGGCTACGTCAAAACGTTCCACCCCGAAATCGCGGAACATTTGACCAAGCAACACGAAGCCGGCCGAATTGTGTTGCCGGGCCAACTGACCCCGCCGCCGCAAGGGCCGGCTCATGTACATGGTCCGGAGTGCAGGCATCATCAGCACTAGCTCCGACCCTACTTCTCTCGTACCAGTCACTGCCTCAGGCGTTCAATCAAACCCGCTCGGCCGGTCCCACGTCATCGACCGGCATTCCCTTTAGTTTCACCCGCTTTCTGCCGATACAGGCGAGCCAGACACTACATGACAGCCACGATTTGAGACGGGCACAGTCGTCCTAATTCTCTTGATACCCATGATCTCCTTGACGACAAGCCTCTTGTCAGCCCTGCCTAAAGGAGACGCGCTTGCCGAACCGGTTTGGGCCTCGCGCCACATTGCACCGTTTCCTGCCATCCCTCGGCGGCTACAATCTGTTGTCGCCACGTGCGGGCTGATGATTGCCGCCGCTCTTTTCGAGCCCCTCTCCGGAGGTTCTAGCGAACTGCACTTTCATTTTTTTGTCATGATGTCCATGGTTGAGCTGCATCAAGACTGGCTGCCCTTTCTGGGGGGTCTCCAGTTCAGCATCCTTGATCACGGTCCGCGTGGAACATCGCTGCCCGCGATCGTCTCCTGGGAAACTCCCGGCACTTTTCACGACAATTCCCACCGCCTGCGTCAGATCGCGACCCATCCGATCGTCACGCGTTCAAATTCACCGAATCGGGTAGCATCACTGTAGAAGGAGCATGCGCTCATGTATGTCACCACAGCCTGTATCAAGGCCGACCACCCCTGGTGCCCGTCGGCACTCTCCGGGTTGGATTCTTCGGAAACACTCCTGGTGATTTTTGGCTCGTCGGGCCTCATTGACACACCGGATCGCATCCGGCAGGTGCTCGACGTCTGCCCCCAGAGTCACGTGATGGGATGTTCGACATCGGGAGAAATCCACGGAAGTGAAATTTCGGATGATAGCCTCGTGGTTGCAGCCGTGCGGTTTGAAAAGACCCCTGTCCGCACCGCCCAGGCCGCCGTGTGCGACCCCCAGGACTCCTATGCCGCCGGGGCCGCGATCGCTGCCCAACTCAATCGGCCCTCGCTCCGCGCCATCTTGGTGTTGTCTGACGGACTGCATGTCAACGGCAGCGAACTGGTCAAGGGCCTGAATGACACTCTTGGAGGTGCCGTCGTCATCACCGGCGGTCTGGCCGGCGATGGAACTCACTTCAAACGGACATGGGTATTGAAAGACCGTACCCCCCAGAGCGGTTATGTGACCGCCGTCGGTCTGTATGGCGAGCACGTTCGCATCGGACACGGTTCCAAAGGTGGATGGGACAAGTTCGGCCCTGAACGGCTGGTCACAAAATCAAACGGCCATGTCCTCTATGAGTTGGATGGACGCCCCGCACTGCACTTGTATAAGGAGTATCTAGGGGATCGCGCAGCCGGCCTTCCCGCCACGGGCCTCCTCTTCCCGCTCGCAATCCGCACATCGCAGTCAGAGGGGAAACGCCTGGTCCGCACCATCTTAGCCGTGGACGAAGACGCTCAATCCGTGACGTTTGCCGGGGACATTCCGCAAGGAGTTTTCGCGCAATTCATGCGCGCGAATTTCGATCGATTGATTCAGGGCGCCTCCGATGCCGCCATGCTCACGATGAATAGTCACGGCAACGCGCACCCGGAAACCCCCACCCTCTCCATCGCCATCAGTTGTGTCGGGCCTCGTTTGGTTCTCGGGGAACGGACGGAGGAAGAAACAGAAGCGACAGTGGAGATTCTCCCGAAAGGCAGCCGCCAGATCGGATTTTATTCCTATGGGGAGATCTCTCCTTACGAGAGCGGCGCCTGCGATCTTCACAATCAAACTATGACGTTACGACCCTTAGCGAAGCATAACTTTTATGCATCCGTTGCTCACAAGACAACTCAAACGCCTGGGGCTTGACGCCGCCACGGTTCCCCCCTCACTCGACACGTGGCAGCAGTTGCTCACGCGGATCAACCAGAGCTATGTTGAGTCTGACCAGGGGCATGAACTCCTGGAGCGTTCGATTGCCCTCTCTTCCACAGAGATGCAGGCGCTGAACGATCAGTTGCGTCGCACCTCCGAAAGTCGACTCACTGAGGAGCGTGACAAACTGCACACCGTCCTTCGTTCCATCGGCGATGGCCTCTGCGTCGTGGACCAGAACTGGAACATCTTGCTGCTCAATCCGGAGGGCCAGCGCCTCTGGGCGCGCACCGAAGCCGAGGTGGTCGGCCGCCCCTTGCATGCCATCATTTCATTGTCGTCAGGAACGAATCTCACTGAGCCGATCTTCACCCAGATCCTGCTGGAGGAGACCGCGCAGGGTGACACCTTTCGGACGGATGACGGATTGCTCACGACCGCCGCCGGACATTCATTTCCCGTCTCTTATGTCTTGGCTCCCATCGTCCGAGAAAACCGCGTGGCGGGCGCAGTGCTCGTGTTTCGCGACATCACCGATCGGAAACACACTGAAGACATACGCTACCACACCGAAAAGATGTTGCGGCGCCACCAAGCCGCTCTCCTCGACTTGACGCGCAACACGGTCCTTCAAAGCGGCTTGTTGGAGCAGGCGCTGAATGAAATTACCCGCACCACTGCCGCGACACTGGGCGTGAGCCGCACCAGTATCTGGTTCTTGAACGAAGATCACAGCGTGCTGCGGTGCAACGACCTCTACGAATTGTCTCCTGATAGGCACTCGTCCGGTACGGAATTACAGGCGATGGCATTCCCCAACTATTTCCGAGAGCTGCGGTCTCACCGTATTATCGACGCGACGGACGCCAGAACCGACCCTCGCACATCCGAATTTTCCGACAGCTATCTCATCCCCCACGGCATCGGTGCCATGTTGGATATCCCGATTCGCTTCCAGGGGAAACTCGTGGGCGTCCTCTGCCATGAACACATCGGTCCGCCCCGCGCCTGGATGTTGGAAGAACAGCAGTTCGGTCATGCCATCGCATCATTGGTCTCCCTCGCCTTGGAAGCAGCCGAGCGTCTCCACGCGGAGCGAGCGCTGCGTAAGAGCGAAGGACGGACCAGACTGGTCATCGATACCGCCATCAGCGGAGTCATCGGAATGGACGACAAGGGCGTGATCATCGACTGGAATGCCCAGGCCGAGCAGATATTCGGATGGAAACGCCACGAAGCGATCGGCCGCGCGATGGTCGACATCATTATTCCTTCCGTCTATCGTGAAGCTCACCAGCGCGGCCTTGAACGGTTCCTCAAAACCGGTGACGGGCCAGTCTTAAACAAACGTATCGAAATTACCGCACTGCGACGCGATGGCACGGAATTCCCCATCGAGCTGGCCATTACCCCTCTGCGGCTCGAAGACGCCTACACCTTCACGGCATTCGTGGTGGACATTACGGAGCGGAAGCGGGCGGAAGAAGCGCTCCGCACGAGCGAGGCCCGCCTCAAGACGACTCTGCGGGGATCCCAGATCGGAGTGTGGGACGTGGATCTCCGCGCAACCAGAGTTTATTACTCGGCTACATGGA
>JACCYV010000109.1 GCA_013696305.1 Nitrospira sp. | reverse complement strand
CCATGAAGCTGCGTCATGCCGGCCGGATTGTAATGCAGGGCGGAGGGATCATCGGCTTGTGCCACGAAGGCATTTCCCATCGCCGCAGCGGCAGCGGACTGGCCTTGCAGGCGAGGTGTTTGGGCGTGGGCTGTCGTCGTCACGAGGCAGAGGACAGCGGTCAGGAGGAGTTTGGCCAGAAGGAGGGTGTGCCGGTCGCTCTGAGAGCACGCCATGACGCTACCGTCTCACTGAGGAATCAGTAGTGGTCGAGCCGCCGTGGCCGGGAGTGAACCAGCGATCGACGATCTGCCGTAATCGGGCGGCATCGAACGGTTTGAGGAGGTAGCCTTGAGCGCCGGCCTCTACGGCGGCCATCGCACGATCCAATGCCTCCACGGCGGTCATCATGACGACCGGCAGCGCGGGCTGAGTGATACGTAGCCGGCTGAGGACATCGAAACCGTTCAATTCGGGTAATGCGATGTCGAGGAGGATTCCATCGACGGGAGTTTCCTCCAGGGTTCGTAGCGCGGCACGACCATCGGCTGCGGTGTGGACGTGAAAACCTTCCGACTCCAGCCGATCGCGCAAGAGATCGCAAATGTCAGGGTCGTCGTCCACCACCAACAATGTGCGGGGGACAGCCGGCAATCGTATTATGGGTCGTGCTTCGCGCGAGTGAAGGGGAAGGGTGAAAGAAAACTGCGTTCCCTCCTGTACCTTGCTGCGAACCGAAATGCTGCCGCCGTGCAGATCGACCAGGTCTTTGACAATGGCCAGCCCGAGGCCCAGTCCCTTCGTCTGGCTCCGCTCTTGTTGGTGGACGCGGAAAAATGGATCGAACAATTTGGGGAGCGCCTCGGGGGGAATGCCCTGGCCGGTGTCACTGACTTCGATGCGAGCCATCTCGTGATCAGCGATCGACAAGTCTACGGATATGTGCGTCCCATCCAGTGTGTACTTGATAGCATTATCGATCAAATTCGTCAAAATCTGGCTGAGTCGATCAGGGTCCGCCCAGACCATCAGTGCGGGTTCATGGCTATGGAGATCGATCTGCAGGTGTTTGGCGGTGGCCAGGGGGCGCAGTTGCTCGATCACCTCGGAGACCAAGGCAGGGAGAGCGACATAGTCGAAGGACAGCACCATCTTTCCGGCTTCCACACGAGACAAGTCGAGCAGATCAGTGATCATGCGTGCCAACCTGGTGCCGTTGGCTTTGATGCGAGTGAGATACTGTTCCTGCTTCAGATTGAGCGAACCGACGAGGCCCTCGATCATATTGTCGGCAAACCCGACGATGCTGGTGAGCGGGGTCCGTAACTCGTGGGAGACGTGGGCGAGAAACTGGGATCGGAGACGATCCAGTTGCTTGAGCCGCGCGTTGACGGCTTCCAGCTCCGCCGTACGCTCCCCTACCCGGGCCTCCAGGCCGGCGTTCAATGATTCAATCTCGCGGTAGGCCTGGGCGTTGTCCAGGGCGATGGCGACTTGGCTGGCGAGGGTGACCAGGACGTCGAGATCGTCTTGCGTGAGCGCCTGGTCATGCGTACGGTCCACTGAAAGCGAGCCGATCACGGCATCTTGCATTTTGAGGGGTACGGTGATGAAGGATTTCACCTGGACCATAGAGACTAATTTTTGATTGAACGGGTGCAGTCGGTCCCAGACATCGTGAATGTTATTCGCCAGCACCGGTTCGCCGCGCAATAAGACCTTACCTTCCACGCTATCGGGATCGGTGACGGGCACCTCCTGTGTGCGCAGAAGCTCCGCGACGTCTTGCGGAATACCGCGCACTCGAAAATCGTGCGAGACCTGGCGCGTTCGATCGAACTGGGCGATCATGGCACGATCGTAATGCAGATCGCGGACGATCGTATCCAGCACATTGGTGAGCAGCTCCTCACGATCGAATGTGGAACTGAACAACAATCCGGCGCGATGCAGCGTGGTCAGATCGTTGACTTTTCGACGCAGTGTGACGGCCGTGCTCTGTTGTTCGAGATAGGCCTCACGTAACTCTTCATGGCGTGCATCGACAGTCTGTTCCTGATCCTTGACCAGGCGTTGCAGCGGCTTGGCCGCCTGACGCATGTGGGCGGTGATCATCCACCACAGCAGGGAGGCCGGCAGCACCGCGAGTCCCACGGCTTCGAATGTCGGAATGTCCGGCCGGCGCAGATGCAGGTAGGTGAACGTGCTTCCTATCACGAGCATCCAGATGGCCAGCGGTATAGAACTGCGAATCTCGGGTGTCCAGGTAAACTCCCATTCGCAATAGGGAGCGCCGTGTGCCGTGCAGACGATGTCTCTGACCGTGGCGGCTGGTGTGCCGTGCATATGCGTCTGGACCCGCGCAATGCTGCTCTTGCACGACACACAGATCACATCCACGCATCGGTTGCGGTATGGGCCAAATTGTTTGAGCGCGCGGTCGGTGAAGGTCATCCGGAGGACCGCCGACCGGCTGGTCACTCGCCCGACCTCAAACTCCAACACGCCTCTCACATATTTGCTGCCGAGGTATGGCCACATCTTATAGAGCTGTTGAGTGGAAAACGGGCGGGCGAGAATCTGGATGAGGGGCGGGACCTTGTTGTCCGTGCCCACATTGACATGAAACTGAGCATCCCCTGACAGCTGTTCGCAAAACTCTCTGAGGTAGCAGACGAATTCGTATGAATAGCTGTTCCAGGGATTCCGGAGGAAGTCAGGGGTGACATGATAGGTTGGATCCGGCAGGCGATCGTTGACTAATCGACAGAGTCGCTCCAAAGCCCGGGTTGCGGCCTCCGGTCCGGCGGTGCGCGTGAGATAATCGCCCATGTAATCCACGTTGGATTGGACGACCACCCCGCTGATGTCGCAGATCTTCTCGCCCCGGTCGTCGAGACCGAATGGGCGGAATTCCATGAATGGTCGTTCGAGGATGCTGTGGTCTTTAGAAAGGAGGTCGGTCATAGACGGACCCTGAAGGAAGGTGAATGTCGCGCGTGATGAGTTGACCTTATTCTGGGAGGTACACCCGCCGTGCCTTGCATATCTTTGGAGTTTCATGCGGGTCCCACGTTACGTCATCCAGATCGCACGTTTTCAGATATTCGATAATGGCTTCGCGTTGAGTCGGTGTGAATTCGTAACCGAGTATTCCATTTCCCTCACTTTTCTTTTTGAACGATTCGCATTTCTCGGGAGTGAAGAGATGCCCGTCGCGATCGTCCTTGCGAAACTCATGTCCTGCCCGGGAATTCCCCTTTTGCAAGGTGTCAAACTTGAACCCTCCGGAGACTTCGCCATCGATGCATTTCCGTAACGTGTAACCTGCCTTGATCGGGTCGTACTCGAGATCACCGAGATAAAAACATTCTGTTCGTTCCTCCATGGGACTCAAGACTTCGTACAGGGTTGGTATAGAGCCGTTGTGCAGGAAGGGCGGAGTGGCCCAGACGCCGGCGTGAGGGCGTGCCAATATTCCATGCGACTCCCACGTATTCGGACCGGGGTCCGGAAGCGACTGTCTCATGATGGCCGTCGTCAGCAATTCGGAAGCCTTGGCTGCAGACAGGGACGTGGATCCGAAATCCTGCTCAAGCACGCCCGTATGCACCATGCGAGACGCGAACTTCAGATACTCAGGATCAGTGCCTATCTCATCGGCCTTGATGATATTCATCTTAAAGCGCTGGCCGAACAGCGTTGGCGAGTCCAATAGTTTCGGCACATGACAATGTTTGCAATTATTTCGATAAAGTTTCTTCCCTTCCATTGCTTTGGCGGCATTAATCTCTCCGAAGAACTCCTCCGGCCAATGAGGCGGCTTTATGGTAGCAATCATCCGCTCCAACTGCTGGAGTTTGTCGATCTCTAAGGATGACGCAAAAGGGTCCGGGGGACGCTTCAAGAGGAGGAGTCGCTTGCGATCCTGCGGATCCTGGAAGGGCGGATTTTGAAACAGCCCAGCGCCAATGCCGATCACCTGTGCGATATTGCGGGCCAAAGGATGCTGAATTGAACCATTCCATTGGACCCAATCGTAAAGATGCACATTCCAAAGTGGCGGGATACTCACAGGGGCGTCCAGCGCCCTCTCATTTGCGAGAGCCATCGGCATGAACACCGCATTACTGCCCCGATTTAAAGCGTCGAACCGCCCCAATCCCCATTGCTTCACTTCCGGTCGCGATCGTTCCGCGAGAGTACTCACCAGACCAACCAATGCGTTTTTAAGGCGGTTCTTGCTCTCTTCGTTATTCCATTCCTTCAGCACCGCGCCGGCAAACCTGGAAAGCTTGGCATCGTCGGAGGCCGTGCTTCCAAGCGATGTGATGAGCGCTTCTAAAAACTTCGGATTGTTCTGCATGGAGGCCCCGCCATCAATATGAATTGTGACCCGGCCTCGGTCTTTATGAGACACATGCAGCTCGCCGGTATGGCAAAAGGCGCAGGTAATCCCGAGATACTCTTTGACCCCGCGAGGATCGTGGGGGAACATTGTCTTGGTAAAGCCAACCGGCAGCCT
>JACCYV010000315.1 GCA_013696305.1 Nitrospira sp. | reverse complement strand
TGGCCGATTCTTCGGGTGAAACCGGATTGATGTAGAAACCCGTGCCCCATTCGAACCCTGCTACCTGGGTGAGCTTTGGAATGATCTCGATGTGCCAGTGATAAAAATCTCCCGTTTTTTCGTGGAGCGGCGAGCTGTGGAGGATAAAGTTGTAGGCTGGGCGAGCCAGCACCGTATTCATACGCCGCAGCGTTTCGCCGAGGATGGGCGCCAGAAATTCAAACTGCGAGCGTTGACTCTCTTCGAAGTAGCCCGCGTGGCGTTTCGGAAGGATCCACATTTCGAACGGAAAGCGTGGTGCGTACGGTGTGAGACAGAGGAACTCCGGATTCTCCAGCACCACCCGCGTGCCTTCCGACGATTCCTGCCGCAGGATGTCGCAGTAAATACAGCGTTCCTTCTGTTGGAAATGTTGCCGGCAGCCATCGATCTCTTCGAGCACGCTGGTGGGCACGACCGGTAAGGCGATGAGTTGTGAATGGCTGTGCTCCAAGGTGGCCCCCGCCGCGGCGCCTTGATTCTTAAAAATCAGAATGTAGCGAAACCGAAGATCTTTCTTGAGGTCCAGAATCCGGTCGCGATAGGCCCACAAGACATCCTCCAGCCGCTTGGCGGGGAGGTCGGCAAGACTCTCTTTGTGGTTCGTGGTTTCGATGATGACTTCGTGGGCGCCGATTCCATTCATACGGTCATAGAGACCGAGCCCTTCGCGGCCCATGTCGCCCTCCACATGCAGGGCGGGAAATTTATTGGGCACCACTCGCACGGTCCAATTGGGACTGTCGGGATCCGAGGCGTGAGGCCGGTACGCAAGGATTTCCTTCGGCGTCAGCCGTTCCTGTCCCGGGCAAAACGGACACATGGCCGAAGAGGGAGGCGGCGAGGACGGCATGCGCACGTCTTGAGGGCGGCCGCTCCGTTCAGTCGACACGATCACCCAGCGCCCGACGATCGGATCTCTGCGTAACTCAGGCATGGAGGCTCCTGGTATTGTCAATGATGAATGTCGAATGATGAAGACCTAACGGCGGGTGGAAAAGAATCATGCGAAATGTACCCGCCTGCATCATTCAGAATTCTCGGTCAGACCCGCCACATCGTGGCCTCGAAATCGTCTCCCGGCCTGTTGAAGGTGGCCGGATTGTGATGGGGATACCGCGCGATTTCCATCCGGCGTTCCGACACCGTGAGGGTCAACCGCAGTTCATCTCCCACGTCGATGTCGAGATCCTTGAACGGCACCGCCAGTTCGAGAATCTTCCGCCGACAGATGGTGCTGTAGGATCCCACGTCGCGGTAGGAGCTGGACTCGTCCGCCCGGGTGAGCAGGAACGCATTGGTACCGGCCGGCGCGAGCGTGAATGACAGCTTGTGTTGTTGAATGCCGGATCCGATGTGGAGATCCGCCGTGCAGTCGTCCTGGCGCGTCTGAGACCGGTCGTCGAGATCGAGCCGGAGGTACAGGTGTTCACGGTCGAAGCCGAAGAAAATCGCGGTGAAGAGCCCTTCGGATTTCCACATCGCGCCCAGCGGGGGGGTGGGATTCATGGTCCCGGCTCCTCGCCATTCAAAAAAGTTAGACATGATGCCGTCGAGAATCGGGGCAATAAAGGCCAGCGGGAGTTGCACCTGATCCAGCCCCTGCGGCGTGCGTGCTTCCACCAGGGGCTGATTTAAGATTTCGGGGGGCGTGACTCCGGCATAGGTCCAGACGTTGCGAAGGTGCGTGCGGAACAGGCGGTCGAATTCCTGTTTGTAGTCGGTATCGAAATCGTCGCCGTACCACCAGAACCAATCGCTTCCTTCGGCGGCATAGAGCTCGCTCCAGGCCGCGCGCGCCTGTTCCGATGTCAGGGACGGCGTCAGTTCGACGAGTTTCGACCGTGTGTGTTGCAGGAGGTCCCAGCCGCGATTGTCTTCCTGGTGCCCGATCCAGATCTTGAAGTCCTGGTTGATCCAGGAGCCGGAGTGCAGGTGATCGAGGCGTTGGGTCGGCGGAATGGTCGCGAGCGCTCGACTGACAGTCTCCATCTGCACCCGGATGCCGTGGCCGATGTGGAGTCCATCCTGTTCGAAGGCACCAAACAGCAGCGAGAGGAACCGTTCGCCGCCGTCATGGTAATGCTCCCATGGATTTTCACCATCCAGGATCACCGCGACGATGCCTTGCTCCAGTGGAATATCATAGGCGAGGCCGCGGACTCGCCGCAGGACGTCGTCCGCCGCGGATTCCGGAGTCGTCTTATGATAGACGAAGCCGAATGCGTCCGAGATGTCGCGATCGCGAAACACCATGGTGAGCGGATGGTCTGTTGCTCCGACGGTGTAGGATTGATACAGATGGAAGTGACGATGCCAGGCCTGATTGCCCATCTGAAGCGAACGGTAGAGATTGCCTTCGTCCGTCGCCAGCCAGCGGATCCCGGCTTTTTCCAGCATCGGCAACATTTCCGGACAGACTGACCCCTCTGACGGCCACAGTCCGACGGGCGCTCGGCCAAAGGTCTTCGTGTGGTATTCGATCGCCAGCCGGATCTGGGCCTCTGCATCGGCGGGCGCATGAAACCGGGCGGGAAGCGGCAAATCCGGCCTGGCGCGCCGCGTGAATTCCGAATCGATGACGAGGGGCAGGATCGGGTGGAAAAACGGGGTGGTCGTCAATTCGACCTGGCCTCGTTCCTGAAGCGCTTTGTACATCGGGACAATCTGCCGGATGGCCGTTTGCTGCAAGGCCAGGACTTCCTGTTTGTCCTCTTCCGTGAACCCGCGATTTTTCGCGCGCAGGTCCGCCAGGCGGGGAAAGCGTTGCAGGCTGCCATATCCGAACCATGCGAGGTTATGCCATATTTGTAGATCGAGAAATTCCTGAGATGAAAACTGCTTGGCCAGGCGATTCAAGTCCTGCCCGTGCACGTCAAGACCACGCTTCACCAGCAATTCCTGGTAACGAGGAAACGGTCGCACCATCGTCGCCCAGTTCGCCGAGAAAAAATGACGGATGAGAAACGCCTTTTCCTCCGGGGTGAGATCAGCGGCCGGGCGCTGGGCATATTCGAGAAAGAGGTCGCGGACCCGGCCGGCGGAAAATTCTTCGAGCTGCAGCAGGAGCGACGGGGTGAAATTAAACGTCGAGCGGGCGTGGGGAAATTTGTCGAGCAGGAAGGCCATATCGTAATAGGCCTTCGTGGCGTGCAACCGGACCCAGGGCATACTGGCGGAGCCCGTGACCGGGTCCGTGTAGTACGGCTGGTGCATGTGCCAGAGGAAGCAGAGCTGAATGGTTTTCATCAGGAAGTTTCTTGCAGCCTCGCAGGCAGTATGTCATAGGGGTAAGAGGGGTGCAACGAATGAGCGGGATGCGCGCTGAGGAAAAGTCCCTCCTGCGGAGATGTTCATGATTCAGTGGGAACGAGTCGTTGATTGACTGAGGAGCCGAGGAAGATGGCAGTGGAACCGATCATCTCATCGAACGTACGCGTGCAATCTCTCACGGCCGGTGTCTCGACGTTACGTTATTGGGCTCCGGTGGGACTGTATGCCGCACTGATTTTCGGTGGATCCTCCATTTCGAATCCGCCTGAGGCCATCGCCTCCCTCCTCAAAGAACTATCCGATAAGGCGCTGCACCTGTGCGAGTACAGTATTCTCGGAGCCTTGAGCTATCGTGCCTGCCGGCATGCGGCGGGTCCGTGGGTAGCACGCCATGCCGTGACTATGGCGGTGGCCGGCTGCGCACTCTACGGACTCAGCGATGAAATTCATCAACTGTTCGTCCCGTTTCGCGAGAGTGACCCGATGGATCTCGTGGCCGATGCGATGGGCGCGATGCTGGGGGCTTGGAGCTGGCGATGGGTGGAGTGGCGAAAGCGTGGGGCTTCCGCGTCGCTTCTAGGTGCCTAACGCCGTCATTTCGTCGTTCAGTCCCCATTCGGGTAACTCGCGCGGTATCTTCCCGATTCTTCCCACCTTCGCCAGGGCTCCCACACCTTCTCGCTCGATGTCGGCTATTCTTCGGCATCGTACGCAACGCAATGCACGGATCCACACATGCCCTCCGGCGTCCACCGTGTCAATGTACAGATCGACAACGAGGTGACCTTGACAGGTCGAGCAGCTCAGCGAGGCGTGGTCGTGGGCGCGAGATTGAATCTTAAGAGGCCTGTAATTCCCGTCGGAGCGGGTCTGCGTCATAGATAGCCTCCTGGCGAGAGAGCGTGATGAAATGGCTGCCGGGTCGTGATGGCATGGTACGAAGCAAGTAGAGTGCCTGCCGTCGAGGGCTTGCGTAAGAGAATGGTTGCGAGGCGGTCTGTGCTCGTGGGGCAAGGAGAGGGGGCCTGTGGCAGTCAGTGATCGGTCACTTCAGTTGCAATCGGGAAGCGGGCTGAAGGGAGTTATGCAGCGGCGGGACATCCTGGGGAGGCCTGTCGTTCATGTAGGTGGCAGGCAGCAAGGCCGTTCATCTCAGGACCATGCGGCCGTGAGAAATGGATCCATCGGGTCATGGATCTGCGGGCTGGAAGAATGCGCGAAGAAATCAGCGGTGAAATTTTTGCCGTGCCCCTGTCTTTCTTACCCAGTCGGCTTACCAGGCATAGGCTTCGGGAGCGGCCCCTCCCGGCCCGGGGAAGATCTCGTCCAGCGTTTTTAGCGTCTCCTGAGTCAACGTCAGTTCCAGACTTTGTAAAGCACCGGCCAGCTGCTCCATCGTGCGAGGTCCGATGACGGGAGCAGTCACCGCCGGTTGATGCAACAGCCAGGCGAGGGCGACAGCGGCGGGCGTGGCTTCCAGATTTCCGCAGAGCCGTTCGTAGGCTTCGAGTGTTGCGTGATGGGTCTCAATGTCTTTGCGGACACCCACGCTCGCCCGTCGGCCGGCAGGGCTTGGACTCAAGGCACCTCCGAGAAGACCGCGGGCCAAGGGGCTCCAGGGAATGAGGCCGATTCCATAGGCTTGGCAGGCAGGAATCACTTCCAGTTCGACCGCCCGTTCGAGAAGATTGTAGAGGCTCTGTTCGGAGATGAGGCCGAGAAAGTGGCGGGACCTCGCGAGTTCTTGTGCCCGGGCGATGTGCCAGCCGGCAAAATTACTGCTGCCGATGTAGAGCACCTTGCCCTCCCGGCAGAGCTGCTCCATGGCCTGCCAGATTTCCTCCCAGGGACAGTCACGGTCGACGTGATGCATCTGGTAGACGTCGATGTAATCGGTGTGGAGCCGACGAAGGCTCTCTTCGCAGGCGCGTCTGATGTGCAACGCCGACAGGTGCGACTGATTCGGCCACTCACCCATCCGCCCATAGACCTTGGTGGCCAGTACGACCTTCTCACGCCTTCCCCCGCCCTGGGCAAGCCATCGACCGACAATCTGTTCCGTCACGCCTTCGCCGACCTTCCACCCATACACGTTGGCGCTGTCGAAGTAATTGATGCCTGACTCGAGCGCGTGATCCATGATCCGATGACTGTCGGCTTCGGAGGTATGCGGCCCGAAATTCATCGTGCCGAGGCAGAGACGGCTGACCCGGATTCCCGAGCGGCCGAGGTGAACGTACTGCATGCGCGCCTCCTGTAAGTAGATGCAACAGAATAGCGGCTTGGAGAAGGGATGACAACCGCGCAGGATCGGGAGAGGAGCACAGGCCGTTTCTCATGCGACGGAAAAGGGCCGTGCAGGAGGCGACTTTCTACTGGCAGTTCGGAACGGTTTGGCTATAATGCCGATCGTATGACGACCACAAAGCCTGCCGCCCCTGCGACGCCCCTCGCGCTTCCCGATTCGTCGTGTATTGCCAGGACCGTCGCCACACAACTGCCGTTTCACGGCGAGCTGACCGCGTTGACCGCACTGGCGGGCGACGCCTCTAACCGCCGCTATTTTCGGATTTCTCTAAAAGGCTCGCCTTCGTCGTTGATACTCATGCACCTGTCCGATCCAGAGGGTTTCAAGAAATCGGAAGAGGCGGTCAGCGGAGCACACCATTCGATTACGGAACTCCCGTTTACCAATGTTCTGACGCACCTGCACAGGACAGGCGTGACGGTGCCGCAATTGCACTACCATGATCGCGATGCCGGATTATTGTATCTGGAAGATTTCGGTGACCTCACGTTGGCGGAGGCCTGTCGCCAGGCGGATCCCGCCAGGATAGAGGCACTTTACCGACAGGCGATCGATCAGTTGGTACAGTTTCAAGTGAAGGGAACCACCCCGCCCCAGCCGCGTTGCATCGCTTTCCATCGATGCTTCGATGTGCCGTTGCTGATGTGGGAGTTCGACCACTTTCTGGAGTACGGCGTCACGGCCAGGTTAGGCCGGCCGATGGCTCTGCCGGATGAGGCGGCGATCCGAGCTGAGTTTCAACGCATCGCCGAGTTGCTGGCGGGACAACCACAGGTCTTCGTGCATCGCGACTACCATTCACGCAATCTCATGGTGGATGGATCGCGGATCGGTATCATCGATTTTCAGGATGCGTTGCTGGGACCGGCCTCCTATGATCTGGCTTCCCTGTTGAAGGATGCCTACATTGAGTTGGACGACGCGGTGGTGGACAAGTTGATCGATCACTTCCTCAATGGCCTCGCCTCGCATGGAAAGGGGTGGGCCGATCGGGCGGCGTTTCGCCGCTTGTTCGACCTCACCAGTATCCAACGAAATCTTAAGGCGGCCGGCCGGTTTGTCTATATCGACCAGGTCAAACACAATCCCAAATTTCTTGCCGATATCCCTCGTGTCGTCGGTTACGTGAAACGCAATCTGTTGAAATATCCGGAGCTGGCTACGCTCTTGCAGCACCTGGCGCCGTACGTGGCTGAACTGCGGTAGCGCGACGCGCTGGAATGTTAAATTCTGAATGAGCGTCCCTTCCGATTCGGAATCATCGCCCATGACGCACATCTATCAAGGCCGTATTCCTGATTCCTCATTCAGCCGGCTGTCATGAAAGCCATGATCCTCGCAGCGGGCTTCGGAACGAGGCTGAAGCCCCTTACCGACGTGACACCGAAGCCGCTTCTTCCGGTCGCCGGCACCCCGATGATTGTCTGGAACCTGTTGCTCCTGAAACGTCATGGTTTTCAGGAGGTGATCATCAATCTGCACCACCTGGGGGCGATGATCCGGCAGGCCTTGGGAGACGGCAGTGGTTTCGGCATGCAAATCAGCTATTCGCATGAGCCGCTGATTCTCGGAACAGGCGGTGGGATCAAGCAGGTCGAACCCTATTTCCAGGACGAACCGGTGTTGGTGCTCAACGGCGATACGCTGTTCGAATTGGATCTCAGCGCGCTGATGGCGTTTCATGACGAGCAGCAGGCGGCGGCCACCTTAGTCTTGCGGCGGGATTCCGAGGCGGCTCGCTGGGGCCTAGTCGAGGTGACCGATCGGGCCGAGGTAGTGCGGATCACCGGCCGAGGCAGTTCCATGGCAACACCGGCGAGTGCGCGGATGTTTGCCGGTATCCATATTTTGCACCCGCGACTCTTGTATGCTTTGCCTGCCGGCAAGCAGTCCTCCATCATCGATGCCTATGTGCAGGGCATTCAGGATGGGGAGCGGATCATGGGGTACGATTTCGACGGCTACTGGACCGACGTGGGCACGCCCGAACGGTACGCGCAAGTCGAACGGGATGCAGCGGCAGGGATGCTCAGTCTGTCTGCACGAAAAGCCGATTCTTCTGTGTAGCCGGAGGCTCAAAAAGTCCGTCCGGCGAGGCCGCAGCGATGCGAGGAGGCGAGGCGTGCCCTTGCCGTACCTTGAGCTTCGGAGCGACGCGAGAACGAAGCCGGCGGGCTTTTTTAGTCTCCGGCCGCTACTCGCCGGCGGTGGGTTTTCGTTGCTTAATCAAACGAGCGAGATAGGTCCGTTGTAAGTTGAGAAACTCCGCGGCCTTGGTCTGATTGCCTGCCGCCTTGTCCAATGCCCGTTCGATGATATAGGTACTGTGAGCTTCCATGGACTCATGGTAGGTGAGGTTCATGTAGGGAAGCGCACTCTCCGTAGTTCCCTTTCCTCCCAGGTCGTCTGCGGACAAGGCCAAAAAGTCAGGCCCGATCACGTCGCAGGGGCTCAGCACCACCGCGCGCGCGAGGACGTTATCGAGTTCCCGGATGTTGCCGGGCCAGGGGTAATGAGTCAGCGCGGCGCGGGCTGCCGCACTGAGTGTCACGCCTGGACGTTTCGCTTCATACGCATGCCGTTTGAGGAAAAATTCAGCGAGTCTCGCGATGTCTTCACTGCGGTCCCGTAAGGGCGGAAGCGTAAAGGTCACCACGTTGAGCCGGAAGAAAAGGTCTTCTCTGAACTGCCCGGCCTTCACGGCCTGTTTGAGATCTTTGTTGGTCGCCGCCACGAAGCGAATGTTGACGGAGACCGGGCGGGTGCCGCCCACACGTTGGAATTCCTTATCTTGCAAGACGCGCAGGAGCTTGGCTTGCAACGGCAAGGGCATGTCCCCGATCTCATCGAGAAACACCGTGCCTCCCTCCGCCATTTCAAGCTTGCCCTTTTGGAGCCGGTCGGCGCCGGTATAGGCGCCGCGTTCATGGCCGAAGAGTTCGTTTTCGAGCAGGGTTTCGGTGAGCGCCACGCAATTGATGACCACCATGGGCATGCCCTGGCGCGGGCTCCATTGGTGAATGGAACGGGCAAAGAGCTCCTTGCCCGTTCCACTTTCCCCGAGTAAAAGAATGCTGGCGTCCGAGTTGGCGGCGCGTTGCGCCGATTCGATGATGGCCTGGATCTGGCTGTCCCCGACGATGGTGGCATACCGGTTCTGAACGTCGGACTTGAGGGCGGCCACCTGTCGTTTCAATGAATCCCGCTCCAGCGCCTTTTGAATCACGATCAGCAGATGGTCTTTTTCAAGAGGCTTCGTCAAAAAGTCATAGGCGCCTTGGCGCATGGCTTCGACGGCGTCAGGGATCGTGCCGGCGGCGGTCATGACAATGACAGGGATGTCGTCGATCTGTCGGTTCTGGGCCATACGCTTGAGCACGTCCATGCCCTTGAGGCGCGGCAGATAGAGATCCAGAAGCACGAGATTCGGGGATTCCTGCTCAATGAGTTCGATGCCCCGTTGACCGTCACCCGCCGTCAAGGTTCTATACCCGTTGG
>JACCYV010000093.1 GCA_013696305.1 Nitrospira sp. | reverse complement strand
GGGCTGCGCACTTCCCAAACGGTCGGCCCGTGATGCCCGCTATTCGTGACTCACCGCACGATCAAGACCGGGCAGGGTACCCCATGCAAGAGAGCGTGAGAGATGCTGCCCAGGAGAAACCGTTCGAACCCCTTACGCCCATGGGAGCCGATAATGAGCAGGTCCGTCGAGCGGGCGCGTTCCGTCAGAATGTCGGTCGGATCTCCCACCGCGACCTCTGTGCCGACGGTGTAGCGGTGAGCCATGACCGACGCCGCCAGGCCTTTCACGAGATCCTCAGATGAACGTACGGCGATATCGGTCCAGTCTTGGAGGGGGAAAAGGCTGAACGAATCGGTGGACGGGAT
This sequence comes from Nitrospira sp., assembly GCA_013696305.1. Taxonomy (GTDB): domain Bacteria; phylum Nitrospirota; class Nitrospiria; order Nitrospirales; family Nitrospiraceae; genus Nitrospira_A. The sequence continues at coordinate 2,124 of JACCYV010000093.1, read as the reverse complement.
CGGACGCACGACGCTGACGATCGTGAGGTCAACCGGGTTCTTGAACGGATGGGACAGAAGCCAGGCTTTGATCCGCGCCCCGTCTTCCGGCCCTTCGACGGCCACGACTACACGTTTCGCGGGTCCGCTGTGGTCCTTGACGATGAGGGTGGAGCAGCCGGCATGTAAGGCCACGCGATGGGAGACGCTGCCCAGGACCAGTTCCCCGAGGCGTCCTCGACCCCGCGCGCCGATCACGATCAGGTCCGTTCTCGCATCCCTGGCCTGATCCAAAATCAGCGACGCCGGATTGGCAAATTCACACACGCGCGTAATCGAGAGTCTCTCCGAAGGCAACAGCGTGGCGGTATGATCCAGTAATTGTCGGCCCGCATTCTCCATCGCCTTTCGAAATTCGTCATACCCCTGCAGGTTGCTCATTTCTGCGACGACCGGATACTGAAACATGCCCAGGTCGATGCCGTGCACCAGCATAACTTCTTGCAGGTCGTACAAATAGGCAACTTCCCGAACCGCCGCGAACGTCTGCTCGGACCAGTCGAGTGCGATCAGGACACGCATGAGTCTCCTTTCCCTCACACAGCGAATACCTCGCGGATGCGACGTAAGCCGGACAGATGATTTCAGAGGCTCCGTCGATTGGGTTATGGATATCTCTTTTTGGCCGAATCGTCGGGCTAGGGCGGATGATGAGCCACGAGCGCTTTCTCAGCCAGGGCCAGAAAGTGCAACATGTCCCGATCTTCGACCTGAGTGAAGTCTTCGTAAAAATTACCGACGGCATAAAATGGTTCCGGTACCCGCAGTACAATCAATTGATCGAGCAGGCTCCGGGCTTCCTGCACGGTCTGGCGCGGGCCGACCGGCAAGGCGCCAATGACCCGACGAGGGTTCCTCTGGCGGACGGTTGTCACCGAGGCAAAAAACGTGGCACCCGTTGCCAGGCCGTCATCCACAAGAATCACCGTTCGATCTGTCAGATCGGGAAACGGCCGTCCTTTCCGGTACAGTGCGACGCGCCTCGCCACTTCTTGTTGTTGGGCGCGCATGGCGGTGTCGAGATCTCCTTCCGAGTACGACCGTCCGGAAAGCGCCTCGTTATTCCAATAGAGCGCCCCGGTTTCACTGACCGCGCCCAGCGCATATTCCGGATTCCCCGGCGCGCCGATTTTGCGGGTGATCAGCATATCCAGCGGCAGGTGCAATGTCACGCTCAATTGATAACCGACGGCAACGCCGCCGCGTGGAAGCGCGAGCAGGATCGCGTGGGGATCGTTGCAAAACTCGACCAGTTCTTGCGCGAGGAGTCGGCCTGCCTCTTCACGGTTCTTGAGCATATCAGCCCACCAGACCGACCGCCTCGTATGTCAGCAGGGGAACATACATCATAACCACCCGCTGGTCGCTCGCACCCCGATCAAAAACAACGCCATCACGAGCACGAGAAGAATCAGCCACCAGTGATGGTGAGAGGAAGTCTCAGGGCGGCAATGGGTTTCCCAGGGGATGTGTACGCCGCGTGGATGCCTGACCATGGAGCACCTCTTTTTTGCTCAGAACACACTCAGCAGGCATATAGTGTGGCATTGGGCTGGAGAGGGTAACCAGGATTCTCCCTAGTACGCTCAGCCGTAGCACTTAGCTAGCTTGGCTGTGCCGTGGCTGGTGGCCGCTCCAGACCTGCCGCTTAATTCACGAAGGCATTACGGAGCTTGATCAGAATCGCATCGGCCAGATCAGGGCGGGCTCGATGCGCACAGACTGCCAGGCGCTGAGTGGCTTCGTTCGCCCAATATTCTCCCAGATCGATCACCTCACCGACACGACAGTGACCGTCTTTGATTTTTCGCACGGTCTCACCTATGGACGTATCGGCGATCCTGATGCTGAAAGCCCCTCGTTCCAACAGTTCGCAGAGATTGAATAAGACCCGTAGGTACGCCGCCGCGTATTTGGCCGGCCGGCCATCCTTCTTTTCCAGCATTTTCTTGCGCTGGTTCTCGCAATAATGGATGAACGAATCATAGGCCTTCGTGGCCGACCACAGGTGTGGGAACAGTTGTCGGAGCTCCGCGCCCCAATCGTCCATCGTCACCACGGGGGCGACCAGGGTTTCCAATGCGA
>JACCYV010000078.1 GCA_013696305.1 Nitrospira sp. | reverse complement strand
TGCACCATCTCGGATGCTGAAGGCAAGCCGATCGGGCAGGACGGGTTAATGACGAGGAATACCGTCGCGCTATATAGCCATCTGCACTTCGGGAGCCACCCTGAGGTGGTGAGGGGGTTGGTCGCCGTTGCGCGTGGATCACACAAGAGTGCGTCGTCTATTGGAAAGGCGTGAGATGACGGATCACGATCATCAAGCGAAGATGCGGCGTTAAAATCCTCCGTGGATCGACGAATCGAAGCGGCGCAGAAAGAAAAGGGGCTCCTGATCGTCTACACCGGCGCGGGCAAGGGAAAGACAACCGCCGCGCTCGGGATGGTGCTGCGCAGTCTTGGCCACGGCATGAAGGTGGCGGTCGTGCAATTCATCAAGGGTGCCATCGACACGGCTGAGGAGCGGGTGCTCAAGTCGTTCGAGACCGCGTGACGTTTCTCCGCATGGGGGAAGGCTATACCTGGGAGACACAGGATCGTGAGCGCGATACAGGATTTGCACAGCAGGCTTGGGCGAAGGCCTGCGAGTTCCTCGGCGACCCTTCCTATGGCATGGTGATTTTGGACGAGTTCAACATTGCGCTCCAGCAGGGGTACTACGTACATGTGGACAAAATCCTGCCGTGCTTACAGGCTCGGCCGCCGATGCAGCATGTCGTGATCACGGGTCGCGGGGCTCCGGCTGAGTTAATGGAAGCCGCGGATCTAGTGACCGAAATGAAGCAGGTGAAGCATCCCTTTAGTAAAGGCATCAAGGCGCAACCGGGGGTGGAATTTTGAGGGGCCCGGTGACCAAGACATGTGAGCAATGCCGACAACCATTCTCCTGTGGCGGCTATCAATGCTGGTGCGAATCCGTGGGCATTACGGAAGAGCACATGGATTGGATCGCGGCGCGGTTTCAGGATTGCCTCTGCCTCACGTGTTTGCAGCAAGTCGCCACTGGCACGCTTGGCCCGGAGGCTGTACAGCCAGATTCCCGCGTCACATGACGCATCATAGTGAATGAAGGAGAAGGGAAGAACGGGCATGCGAATCACGAAGGTCTATACGAGAACCGGAGACGCGGGTCAAACGAGGCTCGCCGGAGGACAGCAGGTCTGGAAGGACTGCCTGCGTGTCGAAGCCTACGGGACAGTCGATGAACTGAATGCGTCCATCGGATTGGTACGCGCGATGAATGCCGAGGCAGTCACCAAGTCTCCCGGATCGATCCAACTTGAAGAGGACCTGCGCTGGGTCCAGAACAAGTTATTTGACGTCGGCAGCATTCTGGCCACGCAGCCGGGGCAAACCTTCAACAACATGCCGATGGTCACGGCCAAGGATGTCACCAAACTTGAGCGCATGATCGATCGATGTCAGAAGGATCTCGCGCCGCTCAAAGAATTCATTCTTCCAGGTGGAGGCAAGGTCTCGGCGACGCTACATCAGGCGAGGACGATTTGCCGCCGAGCCGAACGGATCTGCATCCGATTGACGCGGGAGGAAACCGTGGCGCCGGAACTCAACAAATACCTCAACCGACTGAGCGATGCCCTGTTCGTTCTCGCTCGATGGGTGGCGAAGACGCAAGGAGAGCCCGAGTTTTTGTGGGATCGCGAGTCGAGCGCGGTTGCTGACTGACGGTATGGGACGAACGCGCAGCAGCAGGCGATCGCGTGTGATCCTTGTACTGGGAGGAGCCGCATCGGGAAAAAGCCAGGCGGCGCTGGAAAAGGCGGGACAGACGGGGTCAAAGGCCTTTGTGGCGACCGGCCAGGCCCTAGATGCGGAAATGGCGGCGCGAATTGCGCGGCATCGCGCGACTAGATCTCAGGATTGGGACACGGCAGAAGTGCCGCGTGAGCTGGCGGCCTGGTTTCGATCGCAGGGCAAGAATTATCGCACGATTGTCGTCGATTGCCTGACGCTCTGGTTGAGTAATGTGTGCGGGCGTTGGACTGTAGGCGCGGACATGGCCGGACCGGTCGATGATTTGCTGAAAGCCATTCGCGCCATTCCGGCGAGGGTAATCCTAGTGAGCAATGAACTGGGATTCGGTCTGGTTCCGGCCAGTCGCAACGCGCGCGCCTTTCGCGATGTCGCAGGCCGGGTCAATCAACAGGTGGCCCACGCGGCCGACGAGGTCTATGTCGTCATCAGCGGCCAGCCGCTCCGGCTCAAGTAATAAGGAGATATGCAATGACGCTTGACGAGGTCCTGGCTCGGATTCAGCCGCCCGATCGCGAGGTCTCGTCGCAGGTGCAAGCCCGCCTTGACCGGCTCACAAAGCCCCTGGGAAGTCTGGGCCGGCTGGAAGAAATGGCCGTGCGGTACGCCACAATCACGGGTGAGGGGAAACCGAACGTGCCGCGGGGATCCGTCTTCACCTTTGCGGCGGATCATGGGGTAGCGACCGAAGGCGTCAGTGCCTACCCGCGGGAGGTCACGCCGCAGATGGTCTTGAACTTCCTCCGGGGGGGAGCCGGGGTGAATGTGCTGGCGCGTCATGTCGGCGTTGATGTGCGGATCGTGGACATCGGCGTGGCCTACGAGTTCGGTGTCGTACCGGGACTCATTCAGAAAAAGGTCATGGCGGGGACACACAATTTCCTGGTCGAACCGGCGATGAGTCGAGAGCAGGCCAGGGAAGCTATCCAGGTTGGTGTGGATCTCGCGACCGATGCATCGCGCGAAGGCATCGGGCTCATTGGGACCGGTGATATGGGTATCGGCAACACGACGCCGAGTGCGGCCATCACGGCGGTCATGACCGGGCGTCCGGTGGTCGAGGTGACCGGGCGCGGAACCGGTATCGATGAGGCGGTTCACGCGCACAAAGTGGCGATCATTCAACAGGCGCTCGATCGGCATCACCCGAGCCCAGCCGACGCGCTCGATGTCTTGGCTAAGGTCGGCGGCTTGGAAATCGGCGGTCTCGCCGGGCTCATGCTCGGCGCCGCTGCCGCGCGCGTGGCGGTGGTGTTGGACGGATTCATTGCCGGGGCCGCCGCATTGATCGCCGTAGGATTGCAGCCACTCTGTCGCGAGTATTTGATTGCGTCACACCGATCGGTGGAACGGGGCCACCATGCCATCCTGGAACACCTCGGCCTCAAGCCGCTCTTCGATCTCGATCTCCGTCTCGGTGAAGGGACGGGCGCTTGTCTGGGTATGGGCATCGTGCAGGCGTCGATCAAGATCCTCATTGAGATGGCGACATTCGATGAGGCCAATGTGTCGCAGCGTGACTGAAATCCTTCCCATGACGAGACCCTTTGTTTTCGCCTGGCATTTCTTGACGGCGATCCCGATTAGCCGTAGCCATCATGAACCGACGGCTTCGGAGTTGGCCTCGTCGATGGCCTGGTACTCCACAGTCGGGTTGCTGATCGGCGGACTGCTGGCGTCGGCCGACTTCGGCCTGCGCTACATACTCGCTCCCGAGGTCGTGAATGTGCTGCTGATCGTGCTTCTGGTGATGGTGACGCGAGGGTTGCATCAAGACGGATTGGCGGACACGCTGGACGGACTGGCCGGCGGTCGAACCCCGGCAGATCGGTTGCTGATTATGCGGGATCCGCGGGTCGGCGCAATCGGCGCGACAGGATTGTTTCTATCCCTCTTGCTTCGTTACGCCGGATTGCTCGCCCTTCCCCAGTCGCTGCGTCTTCCCGTCATGATTTGTATGCCCGCGCTGGGCCGCTGGGTCATGGTGGCCGTTGCCTGGTCGTCTCCCTATGCGAGGAGCGAGGGTGGACTGGCGGCGCCATTTCTCGCGTATTTGTCCATGCATCATGTGCTGCTGTCGAGCCTCGTGGTGGCCTTGGCGCTGGCGGCAGGATTGGGTCTCCTCGCGGCGCTTGCGACCATGGGCGCCGGATTGACGCTGGTTATCTTGGTGCGATGCGGCTGCCGGGAATGGTTTGGCGGTGTGACGGGAGACTTACTCGGCGCCACGAATGAATTAATCGAGATCCTCTTCTTACTGCTGGTGCCGGCCTTGGTGATCGGACGATGACCGGCAATGATCTGTGGATTGCGGCGGCACTTGATGCGGCACTGGGCGATCCTCGTTGGTTTCCTCATCCGGTCAGGGGGATGGGTGCGGTGATTGCCTGGTTCGACCATCGGATCAGAAGCTTGTGCCGGACCGATCAGGCCCTACGGATTGCGGGTATCTGTCTCGCCGTAGGACTACCCGTGGGGGTCTACTCTGTTGCGACGTTTCTCATCACACAGGCGGCTTCATTCTCGCCGTTGCTCGGCCAAG
>JACCYV010000027.1 GCA_013696305.1 Nitrospira sp. | reverse complement strand
ATTCGGATCAAGGCCCCTCACCCCAAGTTGTAAGATCTGCCCGGAGGAGTACTCCCGTGTCTCAAAAAAATGAGCAAGTCCGCCGGAAGCAGGCAACAATTGCTGGTCGTGACGTGTCCATTAAAACGTCCCTCGTAGGGTACGTGTGGTCTGTCGGTGTCGCAGCACTGGTGGGCTTGTTAATGGGTGGATCAGGAGAGACGTGGGCCGTGCAGAAAGAAACCTCCACGGAAAAGGCGGAGCGTTTACGCCAGCAAACCAATCCGGAACTGTTCAACGACTGGACCTTTGACAAAGATCAAGTCGGAGAGATTCCCACGGGATTTACGGTTTTGACGAAAGAGGGGCAGTTTGGCGGAGCATGGAAAGTCGAGACGCACTCCACACCGCCCTCATCTCCCAATGTCGTATTCGGGGTGTCTCGATGTGCAGCCTGCGTCGAATTGCTCGTCGCGCAGGGATTTCAGTATGAGTACCCTGATTTGGTCATCCGTATTCACCAAGGAGCCGGCGCTAGGGCAGGGCAGGTTGGGGTGGTGTTCGGGATGAAGGATCCCATGAATTATTATGCGACGGTCGTGGACTTGTTTCAGAAGGCCATTGAAGTAGTGCGGATGATGGATGGGAAGGAGTCGGTGCTCGGTCGTGCCGCGCTCAGGGTCAAGCCGGTTGAGTGGCATACGCTCCGGGTACAACGCAATACCATTATCAGCAAGGATTTCGTGGAGACCGTGTTTGACGGAAATCTGGCGCTTTCAGTAGAGGATCAAGCGCTTGGAGTGGGGGAGGTGGGGCTGTTGGTGCGAGGGGAGACGTCGGCTCATTTCGATAACTTCAATGCCGCCCCGCTGTATTCTAGTCGTCCGTTGTCAGCGCCGGCTGCCTATTAGACGGTGGCCGTGAGTCCATTGTGGAGGGAACATTTCACGCTTGCCTTTCTTATTTCTGTAAGCTACAGTGAAGATGCTTCATTGCGAAGAGCCTTGGCGGTGAAGTAGAAAAAGAGTTACAGGGCTCGAAACGATGTTGTTTTGGGTTCTTCCCGGGAATTTCGGAAGCCAGAGCTAAGATTGCCGCTGTGTTTGCATCTTCGGCCCACTCCTTCCTCGTTTCTTTCTCGAATCCCAGACAACACCATTTTATTCTCAAAGGAGGAACCCCATGGGTTCGAAGATCTACGTTGGCGGCGTGCCATATTCCACCACCGAGCAGCAGTTGAGCGATCTGTTCGCGGTGCACGGGGCAGTGACGTCGGCGCGTATCATTACAGACAAGTTTACCGGGCAGTCACGAGGGTTTGGATTTGTGGAAATGTCGGGAGATTCTGAGGCGCAAGCGGCGATTAATGCCTTGAACGGGACGCAATTCGGTGGCCGCACCTTGACCGTGAACGAAGCCCGCCCGCAGGAGCCCCGCTCCGGTGGTGGCGGAGGACGTGGAATGGGCGAGGGCCGGCACTAGCCGCGCTCGTTCTCTACCCTTGTTCAGGGGGCTGCCGCGAGGGTAGCCCCTGTGTTTTTCTTACCGTATTGTCCTCTCTCTGGTCGCAGGGTCTTTCAGGTTATCTGCCCCTGTTTCCCAAGATAGAGATTTAGGAGTGAAGTTGTATGGATTCGTTTGCCGAATTGTCTCTCACATCGTTCGTCGCTGAGCGTCTACAGCAGGCCGGCTTTACCGAGCCGACCCCCATTCAAAAAGCCGCTATTCCGCTTGCGTTGGAGGGGCGCGATCTGTTGGCCCAGGCCAAAACCGGGAGCGGGAAAACCCTGGCATTTCTTATTCCCTTGATTGAACGGGCCGTCAAAGAGGGCTGGAAAGCTGCCGGATATGCGCCCAATGGTTCAGCCCACGTCGGTTCCTCTCGGTTACCTCGCGCATTGGTGCTGGCGCCGACCCGTGAGTTGGCATTGCAAATTGAAATGGAACTCCGTAAGTACGCTCCACCCTCGATCACGTCGTTGGCGGTGTACGGCGGGATTCCCATCGAGCGGCATTACCGGGCCTTGCGGCAGCCGCCGTTGATTGTGATCGGAACGCCGGGGCGTCTGCTGGATGTGGCAGGATCGCGCCATCTGGATCTTCGCGGCGTAGAATATGTCGTTATGGACGAAGCCGACCAAATGTTGGATCGTGGATTTTTGCGCGATATTCAGCGCATTCTGAAGTTGCTCCCCGAGCCGCGGCAGACCATGCTGTTCTCGGCGACCTTTTCTCCGGACATTCTCACGCTGGCGGAATCGATGCTGAAGAATCCCGCTCGCACAGCGGTGGATCCGGGCGTGAATACGCCGACCACGATCACCCATGCCTATTATGTGGTTCCCAACGAGTCATCGCGAGTGCAGTTGATTCATACATTGATTCAACAGGCGGTGACCGGTGAGCAGTCGATGGTCTTTTGCGATCAAAAGTATAAAGTGAAACGTTTGGCCGCTCGTTTGGGTGGTGAGCCGGCTTCGGTGGGTGCCATTACCGGGAACCATTCGCAGGCACAACGAGAACGCACCCTCACGGCATTCCGGGCCGGACGTCTACGGTCGCTGGTGGCGACCGATGTGGCGGCCCGAGGATTGGATGTGCCGTCGGTGTCGCAGGTGATTCATTATGAGCTGCCGGGCAATCCGACCTCATACGTCCATCGCACCGGTCGGACAGGCCGTGCCGAACGGTCCGGAGCTACCCTGTTGATTCTGTCCCCGCAAGAGGAGCACGAATACCTGGCCATGGTCCGCCGGTTGCGCATTCAAACTCGTCGACTGACGCTACCCACATTGTCGGTGTTACCGATTCCCGTCAATGAGCCGGAGTCGAACGGCCCATCCAGACACGATGGTCGAGGTCGCGAGGCTCGGCCGCGCCGGGCGGGAGAGCGTCCCAATTCGATGTCCCAGGATTCGAGAGCCAGGCA
>JACCYV010000024.1 GCA_013696305.1 Nitrospira sp. | reverse complement strand
TTCGGCGGCGAAATTCGACTTGAGAGTCCGGAAGGTCAGGGGACCACGTGTGTCATCACCCTGCCGGCAGATAAGGCCGGGGTGCGGAAGGAGGAGCCATGCGTCTCATCCTGACAATCGTCCAGGCGAGGCCGCTCTGGTTTGCGCTGGTCCTGGCCTGCATCTCAGCCTATTCGCTGCAAGCGAAAGATATCGCGCCGCCTGCAGGCATTCCCCCGGACAAAGTCGCGGACTATGTGCACGCCGTCCTGGATGCCGACCGCACGATCTATACGAATCAGGTCGTCAATCGCATGCAAGCCAAAGGCATCGTATCGGCCGCGGAGCATTGGGAACACGAAAATGCCCTGCCGCTTCCCGCGCAATTCCTCCAGCACTCGGGCAAGCTTGTGGCCGAAGCCGGACGGGGTATCCGCTATCGCCTCATCAGCCTGTGGCCGGTCTATCAACGCAATGCCCCCGCTACCGATCTGGAACGCCGGGCGCTTGAAAGTTTTGCGCAGACGCCCGATCGTCCGTTTACCGGCGTCGTCACCAGCGGCCGCAAACAATATTTTCAAGCCATTTATTCGGATCGCGCCATCTCCGCCGCCTGCGTCACCTGTCACAACAGCCATCCCTTAAGTCCCAAGCGGGATTTCGCGCTCAATGATGTCATGGGCGGGATGACGATCACCATTCCGCTGGATTGAGCGGCCCCTGTCCGCATCATCACTCGCAAGCCGGCGACTGGATGAGGATGCCACGCCGCGCCGCTGATGAGGGGAGCGCGTTGGAGTAGTCACGCGCAGGGATCCAGGCAGTCGCCATGAGTGGAACGATCTTTTTGGTTAGAGGGCGGTGAGAAGGCACGCGGCACAGGTTCAGTGTGGCCTCAGACCAAGGATGCGAGAGACGCCGTCAGGCGTTGTCGCCGAGCGCCATGACCGCCTTGGGCCGCTGGGAGGCAATATCCCGGACATTGCCGGGGAGCTTCTGTGCTTCATCGCCCCAGGCTGCGACGCCCATATCCGATAGGCCTTGAAACTTCGCGCCATCTTCCATGGAAAACGACGGCGCGTGAACTTCACCGACCAGAATGCCGGTTTTCAGCAGTTGAAGGCGGTCTGTCACTCTCACGGTCGCCTTGATTTTCCCGCTATTGATGATGATCCCGGCACTGATCGTCCCCTGCACGACACCGTCTTCGCCGATCACGACGGTTCCCGTGGTTTGAAGATCGCCCTCCAGCCGGCCGTCGATACGGACCGTTCCTTCAACCCGAATCTCGCCCCTGAGTAAGACGCCTTTGGCTAACAGCGTAATATTGTCGTTTTCCACAAAGTCGGACTTCTTCATCATCACGAGCTCCTTGTCGCAGGCAGTGGCGGATGAACTGCAGGACCATCCCAAGATGAACCGAGCCTACACCAGCTTTTCGATCGGTTCTAGGAAAAACCAAAACTGCGCTTCAATCGTTCCCAGAATCCGCTGCCGTGCGTTTCGCAGAACACCGTCGGCTCCGTGCCTTCGATAAACCACTCCGACCACCGCTGCGGACATTGCGAGGTCGCCAGTTGAGCGGTCCTGGAATCGATGTCGCGCATGACCACGGTCGGCGGCACCGCAAATTCGTGCGACACAGCCGGGAGAATCTGGCGCGCGAATTCCACCCATATCGGCAGTGCGGCTTGCGCCCCCGTCAGGTGCAGCGCCTCTTCGTCATCGAATCCCACCCACACGCCGACGACCACGTCCGGTGTATATCCGATAAACCACGCATCGCGATAGCCGTCCGTCGTCCCTGTTTTTCCCGCTACGGTACTGCGAAGACCCATGGCTCTGGCTTTCGCCGCCGTACCGCGTTCGATCACGCCCATGAGCATCGACGTCATGATATAGGCCGCTTGCGGCGACACCGCCTGGTGTCGCTCCGGCGTGTGCCTCCAGGCCGGGTCCCCTTCCGGCGTCATGATGGCTTGCGCGGCGGTCGGCGTCACGAACACACCTTCATAGGCCAAAGCTCCGAACGCCGATGTCATCTCCAGAAGCGAGACACTGGACGTGCCCAGCGCGACGGAAAGATTGTCGGCCAATGGGCTGCGAATTCCCAGACTCTGCGCCGTCTGTACAATCCGTTTCGTTCCCATAGCCTGCGCAATCTTTACGGCCGGGACATTCAGCGACTGCTCCAGCGCCGTTCGCAGCGATACGGTGCCATGAAATCGATGGTCGTAATTCTGTGGCGTCCACATGGCGGCGCCGGATCCGAACATGACAGGCTCATCGACGATCAAAGTCGCCGCCGTGATGGGCTGCCCGTCGGCCAGTTCGTGGCGGGCGTCCAGCGCCGCGAGGTACACCAGCGGCTTAAACAACGAGCCCGGCTGGCGCTTCGCCTGTACGGCCCGGTTGAACTGGCTGATTCGATAGTCTCGACTGCCCACCATCGCGAGAATGGCGCCGGTCGCGGGATCGAGCGCGACCAACGCGCCCTGTACCGTATCGCCGTGGTCCTTCAATGCAGGATAGGCGGTTTCCAACTTCGTGAGTCCGTTTCCCAACGTGTGTGTGGCCAGCCGCTGCAGGACCGGATCGAGTGTCGTATAGACCCTCGCGCCGTCCGGAATCGGCGCGCCGGTCGTCTCTTCCACCTGTCGCAAAAGATAGTCCACGAAGAAGGGCGCATCGGCCAGCGTCTCCTGGGGCGGTAAGACCCGGACCGGCGTCATCATGGCCTGTTTCCAGTCATCATCATTCAGGAGTTCCTGGTCATGCAGCCGCCTCAATACGACATCGCGCCGGTGTTTGGCCAGAGCCGGATTTCTGAGGGGCGAATAGGTATTCGGCCCCTTGATCATCCCCACCAGGAGCGCGGTTTCCTCCAGGCTGAGCGCATGGACGCGCTTCCCGAAATAGCGATGGGCCGCTTCCCCCACACCGTAGATCGAGACGGACCCGACCTGGCCGAGATAAATCTCATTCATATAACTTTCGAGAATCGCTTTCTTGGGATACTTCGCCTCCATCACCAATGCCGCGATGGACTCTTTGAGCTTCCTTCCAAAAGTGCGTTGCGGAGAGTAAAAGAGATTTTTTGCCAGCTGCTGCGTGATCGTGCTGCCGCCCTGAATCACCGTCCCCCGAGTCAGGTTGGTCCATACCGCACGAGCGACAGCAACAGGATCAACGCCCGGATGGCTGAAAAACCGCCGATCTTCGATGGCCAGCAACACGTCGAGAAACCGGGCGGGCATGTCGTCGTATGAGACCCATTCCCGAACCTGGCGCGAGGCGCCGCGTAATCCGCTGATCAGTTGCGGCTCCAGATAGGCCGGGAACAGGTCGTCGCCATGCTGAATGGACAGGACTTTCGCGACCCGGCCCTCATTCAGGATCACACGCGCCGGGACCGGTCTGAGATGAAAATCAGAAAAGTCATGCAGGTAAATATCGATGGCTGCAGGAGTGATGCGGTAGTCCCCCGGCACGCGCACCGCCGTCTCGACGGCGCGATAGCCGAGCTGATTGAGGCGTTCGATGAGGTGCGACGACGCGATATCCAGATCCGGCTTGAGGAGAAACGGCGCGCCATAAATGAGGCGGGGAGGATGGTCGTCGCCCGCGGGCAAGGCCAGGCTGGCTGACAGGTACAGGCCATAGGCCAGTGCACTCCCCGCGGCGAGCGCGGCGACACCGACCAACGTCAACAATCCTCGCACGACCCGGCGACTGCCGAACGTCACGACCGCATCCCCATGTTTCGAGCATACTTGATCCAGTGGACGAAATCACACCGCTCAGACCGCCCGGCGCAGACGAAGTAAGGTTCCAAGCTTGACAAACCACCGCTCGTCCTCTGAGATGGGCGCCATAATTGTTGCACGTCTACGCTCTTGGACCTAGACCAATTCATACGAAGAATGTGCCGGTGACCACGATGCGCCCGCTCGATGCCGGTGATGCACACGATTGACGCACGCCTCCCGCACTCCTGCCATGCGCTGCCGAGTGCCCTCCGCCTCTCGCGTGGATCGGACGCGCGTGTCCGGTCATTGTCTGGTGTCTCCTCATGACCGCTATGCCGGCGGTTATCCCTTCGACGGCCCGGGCCGGAAGTTTGCGGCTCGAAGTTTGCGGCTCTATGACCACAGCGCGTCTGCCACCGGTCAGGCATCGGCCTTCACGGCTCAAGCCGACGATGCCTCTGCCGGGACTACAATCCGGCAGGCATGACTCAACTGCGCGGCATCCAGCTCTCGACCGGCACGACGCTCATCGGGGGCGGGTTCTCGTTTCGGAATGCGGCGGGCGCCCAGGCCAACGGTGACCTTCGCGGCAGCGTGGCGCTTCCGCCCCCGTCCAACCTGTATCTCACTGCCAACTTGAAAGACCTTGGAATCGGCCTCTCCGACAGTACCACTATCGGCCTGGCCGT
>JACCYV010000309.1 GCA_013696305.1 Nitrospira sp. | reverse complement strand
GCCAATCTCAACGACGAACCAGCGAAGGAGCCCCACGCCGCGGCCTCGCAGAAAATGACCGCCCAACATTTGGACGGGCTCGGCATCGTGGATGAAGACATCCCGGAACCGCTCGGTGGCGCGCACCGGGACGCCAGGGCGATCTCCGACCGGGTCGCCAAAGCGCTCACGAATCAACTGTACAGCCTGGTCGATCTTCCCACCGAGCAACTCATCACCCAGCGGGATCAAAAGTTCCGCAAGATGGGGGTAGTGGTCGGCGGGCTCGTTCCGGCCTAACCCTGGCCGGATGTCGAAAAAGGCCGCCAGCTGCGTTCTCGCATCGTTCAGAGTCTCAACGTACAGACACCGCACACTTCGTCTAAGCCACTGCCCGCTCACCGGCTCGCGGGCGCGCACAAACGTGGCGCTCGTTATTCCTCGCGCCGTGCGCCTCGCTGCGGCCTTGCTGAACAGCCTTTTTGAACATCCTACTTCTTTAATCGACTGCCTATTGCATCCATCCGCCGGCCTAATTTTCCTTACCATTTCTCATGCAAGCGCGCGTAGAGACATCCCATTGCCTCTCTCGAACAAGAGACCCGCCTAATAACTAGCGATTGCCGGCGGCCTCCTGCTGAGGAAGTAAACCGACCGCGCGAAAGCGGGTTTCAATGGCAGCTAAGATGTGGCCGCGCAGCCCGTCTCGATATGGGGCCAAAGAATCATCGCGCAGGTAACGGTCCAACGTGCGTGGTAGTTTCTTCCACCAACTCTCGGCAGCCTCGCGAGCCTGTTGAGCCCTCGGTTTCTCTCCCGCCAAAATCACGGACAGTTCCTTCTCGAAAAATCCCACGTGTATGAGTTCATCATCCAGGATTTCCGACAGATCCGGCCGTAACCGGGCCAGCAGCAGCGCGAACTCCAATCCGAGCGCTTCATAGCCGAATAAGTGGACCGCGAGCGTTTCCCACTGCGTCGGTACGGTAGGTAACGTCGGAGGCCGTTGCGAGATCGCGCCGAGCATGGATTCAAATTGGCGAAGATGATCCTGCTCGTCGGTTTCGTGGCGTTGCAGAAACATCTGCACATGGCGGGGAAGATTCTGTGTTTGAGCTGCACGCACCGCCCACAACGCCATTGCCTCGGCGCGCAAAAACCGTTCGAGCAGGGCCTGCTCGCAGGTGGGGGGCAGGATAATCATAACGGGCGTCAGTCTTCTCTCGGGGGGATGAGGGGCCCGGCCCACGCGCCCTTGGTCAGTCCGACCTCTTGGGAGGCTCCATCGGGCCATTGGAAATAGCCGACTTCATCGACGAAGAGAATGAGGGGTTCCGTATCCTGATCGAGCCCTCGCCACCAATACCAGCCTGTTACCTTCGGCTTCTCATGCGTCCATGACAGTCGTTCCATCAAAACCGGTCTCCCTCTATGCATGTCCAAGCGATCAACATTCGGCGGACGCGCGCCGATTCTGATACAGTCTTGTCCACGTTGAATCGCAGCGCGCACCCTATCATGGACCGATTACCAATAGAAGAGTCGATACCCGCATTGCGTGAGGTCCTGGCTGACGGACGGTCGGCGTTGCTGACGGCTCAGCCGGGGGCGGGTAAAACAACCAGAGTGCCTCTCGCCCTGCTGCATGAGTGCTGGCTCTCCGGGCAAAAGCTGGTGCTGCTGGAACCCCGGCGCCTTGCTGCGCGCGCCGCTGCAGCCTATATGGCCGCGACCTTGCAGGAGCCGGTCGGCCGAACCGTCGGCTACCGCATTCGTCACGATACCAAGGTCGGATCGGACACGCGCATCGAAGTCGTCACGGAAGGCATTCTCACGCGACTCCTCCAGCAGGACCCTTCGCTCGCCGGGTACGGCCTCGTGATCTTCGACGAATTTCACGAGCGCAGCCTCCATGCTGATCTTGGCCTGGCTTTCGCGCGAGAATCCCAGCGACTGTTCCGGCCGGACCTTCGCCTGCTCGTTATGTCGGCCACCTTGGACTGCGCGGCCGTGACGCGCTTTCTGCACGATGCTGAGACCATCTCCTGCGAGGGCCGGCTCTTTCCTATCACCACCCATTACCTCGACCGGCCGATCGAGGGCCATCTCGAACCGGCCGTCGTGCAAAATATTCGTGGAGTATTAGGTCGGGATACCGGCAGCGTTTTGGTGTTTCTTCCCGGCATGGCGGAAATCCGGCGTGTCCAACGACGCCTGCAAGAAGCCTTGCTCGGCCCCGATATTGTCATCGCGCCTTTGCATGGAGATCTGCCGCAGAACGAGCAGGAACAGGCCATTCTGCCGGCCCCGACCGGACAACGAAAAATCGTGCTCGCCACGTCCATCGCCGAAACCAGTTTAACCATCGAAGGCGTGCGAGTCGTCATCGATGCCGGACTCATGCGCGTCCCCCGCTACGACCCTCGCTCGGGACTGACCAGCCTTGACACCATTCGAGTCACCCAAGATGCTGCCGATCAACGACGCGGCCGCGCCGGTCGATTGGAACCGGGCACCTGTTATCGGCTCTGGACGGTAGCTGAACAAGCGGCTCTGCTCCCGCGCCGGCCTCCTGAAATCCTGGAGGCAGACCTCGCGCCGCTGGCGCTGGATCTGGCTGAATGGGGTGTCATCGAAACGACTGACCTCTCATGGCTTGATCCCCCACCGGTCGGAGCATTGGCCCAAGCGCGCGGACTCCTGCGGCTACTCGGTGCACTCGACGCGCAAGGAACCCTGACGCCGCACGGCCGCCGGCTCTCGCATGTGACCGTGCATCCTCGACTTGCCCATATGATGGTAACCGCCCAGCCGCTCGGTTGGGGAACCTTGGCCTGCGACGTGGCCGCGGTGCTGAGCGAGCGGGAGTTTCTGCAGGGCGGGCCGGGCTGGCGGAATGCGGATCTGCGCCTGAGAATCGAAGCATTACGAGGCACGAGAGAACACCTCGCTGGAGCCACCGTCAACCGGACCGGCTGTGAACGGGCACGGCGAGCGTCCGAGCAATGGCAACGGCAGCTTCGATTGGAGCCGTCCCGCCACGGGGCTATCGATCACCTCGGTATCCTGGTCGCCTTCGCGTACCCCGATCGCATTGCACAACGCATCGCGGGCAACGACGGCCGGTATCGATTGGCCAACGGTCGCGGCGCTTCCTTTCAAACCGTTCAAGGACTGTCTCAGGACGAGTATCTGGTGGTGGCGCAGCTCGATGGCTCCGGGGACTGGGCGCGCATCCTGTTGGCAGCGCCGGTGCGTGTTGCGGATCTGGAACAATATTGTGATGAACAGATAGAGACTGTCGATATGCTCGAGTGGGACGAGCGCTCGCGCAGCGTCCGTGCCAGACGACAGCGGCGCCTTGGACACCTCATCCTCGACGACCGTAGTCTCCATGGTCCGGATCCGATGCACGTCAAGGCCGCACTCCTCTCCGGCATCGAACGGACGGGGCTGGCCTGCCTGCCCTGGACGAAGGAACTGCAGCAATGGCGGGGACGCGTCGCCTTCCTCCATCGCGTCGAGGCCACCTGGCCGGATCTGTCGGACGAGGCATTAACGAAGGATCTCGCAGGCTGGCTGGGACCCTTTTTGGAGGGCCTCACCAGTCTGGCGCAGGTCTGTCGCATCGATCTCAGACCGCCGCTCGAAGGCCTGCTGACATGGCAACAACGCCACGAATTGGATCGCCTCGTGCCCACCCACCTTTCCGTGCCCAGCGGCTCCCATGTGCGAGTCGACTACGAACAAGGCGACCACCCGGTGCTGGCGGTGCGGTTGCAGGAAATGTTCGGCTGTCAGGAAACTCCGCGGATTGCGGGCGGCAGGGTGCCCGTCATCATCCATCTGCTCTCGCCGGCGGGACAACCGGTGCAGGTCACAAAAGATTTGGCGAGTTTCTGGCGCTCGGCCTATCAAGAGGTCAAGAAAGAACTTAAGGGTCGTTATCCCCGGCACCACTGGCCTGATGATCCGCTGACGGCTCAACCGACGAATCGGGCGAAACGACGGTCCTGATCCGGATCAGAGTGCCGGCACTATCCTTATTTGTCCAGACAGGTGTTTACCTTGACCGTCGTTCGCTGAGTGATACACTGGGGGCTGGCAATTGCCGATCGCCGCCCGGCGACGACGGACGATCACATGATGAAATCCCAGTGCATGCCGCTCCCCTCACCGATTTTTACAGGTCGACATCCTGCAGGACGACCCGAGAATATGCACCCTGGAACTCACCCGTGAGCCAACAACGCGACCAGTACCGAATGCCGATCGAGCGCACCGGGCGCCTCACACGCAATGGTGAGATGAGCGAGTGTCACCTGTCGGACTTTACGGAACAGGGGTTTCAGATCCAGACGAATATTCACCTCGTGGCGGGCGAAGTCGTTCGCCTTACTTGCGCGCTCGACACCCATAGTGAGATCGAGTGCGGCCTCACAGTGACCCACGCCCGCCCGCCAGTTTTCGGGAGCCACATCGTAGACATCTCGCCGGAACATCAGGAGCGACTCTCGCGCTTCATTCAGCACTTTATCACGTTGAATATGATTGGGCTATAACGATGCCCCTGCAGTCCGATCGATCCGGACCCAAGCCCGGTGCTCGCCCCCTCAGTCAGTTGGTGCCCATCCTCTGTCTGGTCGGTGTCATCACGCTCGTGAGTGCCATCACTCCCGCTATCAAATACACGCTACAGCACGGCGCCGTCGATTTCCTCGAGTTGGCATCAAGCCGCGTCGTGATCGGATTCCTGTTTCTCGCAGGCATCACTACCTGGCTCGATTTCAGGGGCTTGCGGGCACTGAGGCCGCGTCATATTCTGCAACTCACCCTGCTGGGAATGCTTGGCGTCGGCGCCTACCCCATAGGGGCCTGGGGGTTGGCGTATACGAGCGTCACGCACTTTGCGATTATCTATAGTTTGCTCCCGACCTTCACGACCCTCATCAGCATAGGCTGCGGAAAGGACCGGATCACTGTCGCGACTGTTTCGGGCCTGCTCTTGTCTTGGACGGGCTGTCTCCTCGCCGTCACGACCGGGATCTCCCTGCCGGGAATGGGCTTGGGATTCGGCGACGCTCTCATCCTGCTTTTTACCGTGATGATGTCCTGTTACCTCGTCCTGAGCCCCAACATCGTCAAACGATTCGGTGTCTGGACTTCCAACACCACCATGTTCGGTACCGCTTCTCTTGTCATCCTGGCCGGCGTGGCCACCAGAGGCACGGCACCTCATGCCGGCCTTTCATTCGAGGTGGCAGGGCTGCTGTTGTTCATCGGCACGGCCACCGCAGGGGTGTTCCTGTTGAGGTCCCGCGCTCTGCAATCGCTCAGTCCTGCCGTGGTGGGGACATACCATAACCTCATTCCTATCTGCACAATCGGCCTCGCCTATCT
Organism: Nitrospira sp.; assembly: GCA_013696305.1. Lineage (GTDB taxonomy): Bacteria > Nitrospirota > Nitrospiria > Nitrospirales > Nitrospiraceae > Nitrospira_A. The sequence continues at coordinate 2,118 of JACCYV010000309.1, read as the reverse complement.
CTGGCTGAGTGAATCCGTGACAATCTATACCCTGCTGGGCGCCATCGCCGTCGTGGCCGGCACCGAGCTGGTACGACGGGCACCTGTTTTGACCTGCCCATCAGCCGCACCTAGTCTCGCCCTTCCCCACAACTAGACATCTTGCCTCCATCCATCGTGGGGTCAGGTCTTGCAATCATACATCGAGAGAAGTAGACTCCCGCATCATGGCCCGTCCCCTGCGTCTTGAATTCCCCGGTGCGGTTTATTATGTCCACGAGTCGCGGCAATGCCCGGCAGAACATCGTGCAGGACAACCGCGACCGGTCGCAGTTTCTCTCTTTACTTGCCCATGTGGTCGATCGTTACGGGTGGCTGTGTCATGCCTATTGCCTAATGGACAACCACTATCATCTCCTCATTGAAACGCCCAAATCGAACCTCTCCCTCGGCATGCGTCAGCTGAACGGCCAGTACACGCAGACCTACAACCGTCGGCATGAGCGCGTGGGGCATCTTCTTCAAGGACGCTTCGCTGCGATTCTGGTCGAAAAGGAGGCGCACCTGTTGGAACTTTGTCGTTATGTGGTGCTCAATCCGGTGGGGGCCAAGCTCGTGCCGCATCCCCGGCAGTGGGCCTGGAGCAGCTATCGAGCGACGGTGGGCGAGATGAGAACTCCGGACTGGCTGACAACGGAGTGGATTCTTGGACAGTTTGCGGAGCGAGTAGAGCCTGCTCGTGAACGTTATCGGACCTTTGTCGCGGAACGGCGTGGCGAGAGACGGCCGTGGGAACAACTCACGGGACAGATTTATCTGGGATCTAAGGGCTTTGTGGCAAAACATCAACCTAATCGGGTCATCAAGGATATTCCCCGTGGTCAGACGCAGGCGCATCGGCCGTCGCTGCAGGCCCTGTTTCAACAAAAAGGGAAGACGGCACAATTCATTCACACGGCCTATCGCCAATATGGATATCGTTTAGCCGAAATCGCGGACCATTGGGTATCCATGCGGCCACGGTCAGCCGTCGCTTGAAGCAGGCTGAAAAGGCAAATGTGTGATTGCAAGACCTGACCCCAATAAGAGGTTTACTATTGATCGCCTGCTCTCCAAGCTGGGTGTTGCCAGCCGCAGCACCGCGCAGGAATGGATTCGTGCCGGACGAGTCCGCATCAACCAACAAGTCGTGCGTGTTCCAGGCACGTGGATCTCTTGGCCGGGAGATACGCTCTCGCTGGATGGGGAACCGATCCAGGAATGCGGCAAACGATTCGTGATCTTTCACAAACCCAAGGGCGTAGTCACGACCCATCAGGACGAGAAGGGCCGGAAAACCATTTTCGATGTGCTACCTCAAGAGATGCGGACGCTGCATGCAGTCGGCCGGCTGGATCAGGCGAGCAGTGGATTGCTTTTACTCACCAACGACTCGACCCTTTCAAGTTTCCTGACAGACCCGACGCAATGTGTGCCGCGTCTCTATCTCGTCACCGTACGCGGCGAAGTGACGGAGAAGAGCCGACAAGCGGCCATCGTCGGATTGATCGATCACGGCGAGCGCCTGCAGTGTGCGATCGTGACGATTCAGAAACGCTCCGGGCGTGAGTCTCATTTAGAGGTGACCTTGACCCAAGGAAAAAACCGCGAGATAAGACGACTCTTCAACGCATTGGGACACGAAGTGACCAGACTGCGGCGCATTCAATACGGGCCGTTCCGGCTCGGCGATCTGCCGCCGGGAGAGTGGCACGAACTCCCGATCGAAGAGACAAGGACGGCGCTTCAATCACCATCATCGAGGAGCGAGTGGTTCTCAGAGTCCGTGCCTTATCAGCAAAGGGCCACTCATGAAATGACACCGTGCATACACTTCGGACAGCGGACACAACCAGGTCAAGCAAACATCTGAGCAAGATCGACGAATCCAGCTGCCAACACTGCTCGCGTACTCGCTGAACTGTTCGCCCTATAAGGGACTCTCGCCCCGGTCATGTCCGCCATGCCTTTAGTAACCCCGGCCGCTGCTCCCCCCGCGCCCCATCCGATCGAACGGCAGCGCCTCATAGCGTTTCTTCAAGTCAGGATGTTCCGCGAGATAGCCCTTCACGGCCGCCTCATCGGCAAACACATCCTTGC
>JACCYV010000299.1 GCA_013696305.1 Nitrospira sp. | reverse complement strand
ACACGATCAGGCCGGCCATGATGAGCCAACGCAAAAAGAACCGCTAAAAATTGTCGACGTTCAGAATGAAGCCTCGAAGTTTACACGGGAGTACCGTGAATTTCTCGACTGCTGCGCCGGTGACTTTGATTCGCTCGAACGGATTGATGAGCTCCTGGAGCAATCCAACCACGTGCTCATGTCGGTTCAGCAAAAAGGCATCTACAATAGCGCGGGCTTTGGGGTGGGGAGCGGTGCAGGTGGATTGGGTGGCGGGCCAGGCCAATCACCGAAACTGGGCACATTTGCGAGACAGTGGACCCTCAGCGAAATCGTCGGCACCGTTGCCACCGCACGGGACGACCTGACGAAAATCAAAACGCGATTGAAGGCGCTCGGGAAGCAGCTCGAGAAATTGGACTCGCTGGACCTGGGCTACGAGCAGCGCGCCAAGGAAGAACGGCGCATCGAGGAGGAACGCGAAGCCATCACCCGCCTGGTACGACCAAAAAGACCGCCGGCTTCTGCCCCGACAGGGATGGACATTCAAGACACCACGATCCCAACGAGGATCGGCGGAGACATCGAAAACACGAATTTGAACCGCGCTCTCAATCCGAGCTTCGGAGCCGACATTGGCGCGACGGTCTCTCCCTACAGCAATGTCAATGAATCGCTACGTCCCCGAAGGGGGGAAGACCTGAAGGAAAGCAACCTGCCGGACAGGGTTGGTCCTCATACGCAAGACACCACCTTGCCGAATGCCTTCGGGTTTGAAATCAACGGAGCTGAACATACAGACAGCGCTTCATCCCTTCAGATGCGTGGCGTGGGCCCCTCGATCGGCGATTCATCCCTGAACAGCCAACCACGCCGGTAGTCCTTCACGGGTCAGCCCCGCTATCATCTATCCTTCGGGAACACCGAAGAAATTTTTTCCCAACGGGCCCCTTCATCCATACTCCGATACAGGCCGCTGCCATTGGTTCCAACATAGAACAGATTGGGATCGGTCGGACTCTGCACGAGTGACCGTATGTTGGTGGTGGACAACCCGTTATTCAGGGACGTCCACGTATTCCCGCCATCCTCGCTCCGGTGAATCCCGTCCCGCGCCGCCACATACAGGACGCCGGCACGTGTATGATCCAGCAGCATCGCCACGATCATTTGATCCGGCAGCGACTCCCCGATACGAACCCAGGAGGCCGCGCCGTCTGTGGTTTTGTAGAGCCCGGCCAACGTTGCCGCATAGACCGTCTCGGGCGCAAACAGATCGACCTGCACTGACGTCACACTCAGCGCGCGCGACGTTTTCACCATATCCGTCGGCACCAGGCCCCTATTCACTTGCACCCAATGTGCGCCTTGATTGATCGACTTGTACACACCGCCACTCGTGCCGGCGTACAGCACTGACGATCGTGAGGGGTCCATGCCCAGCGTCACGACCATCAACACTTCCTTCATTCCCTCCATACGTTTGATCCAACGTTCGCCGGCGTTCTTCGATTCGAATACGCCCATGGTCGTCGCCAGAAAGAGATGTGTGTCGTCGGCTGGATCGAACACAAACTGGTTTACAACGGATGAGATCGTAGCGTCATCCAGCCCGATGCGTAGCGACGTCCACCGCTGACCGCCGTCATAACTCTTGTATACGGCGTCCCCCTTCGTGCCTGCATAGATCGTCGCGGGGTACGCAGGGTCGACTGCCATCGCAATCACCCGCGAATAACTCATCCCTTTTGAGAGATTGGTCCAGGTTTTTCCGCCGTCGCGCGTTTTGTAGATGTAGTCGTTGGTCGCGACATAGATGATATCGGGATTCGTCGGATGCAGTTCAATGACCACGATCGGATCGGAGCCGGTGCAACCGCCGAGGGACCACGCGAAGAAGAACACACAAATGAGAAGTCTGGTCATGCTGAAAATTGACAGATCCTTATGGGATGGTCAAAAAGGTCGCCCAGCAAGGCCGCAGCCAGAGAAGAGGCGAGGCGTACTGTGCTTGTACGTCGAGCCTCTGAACGACGCGAGAACGAAGCTGGGCGGCCTTTTTCACCATCCCGGTCAGCGGTAGTTGGTGAATTGGAGATCAATCCCAAAATCCTTACCCTTCAGAAACGCAATGGCCGTCTGCAGATCATCCTTGCTCTTGCTGATCACCCGCACCTGTTCGCCTTGGATTTGCGCCTGCACCTTCAGTTTGGATTCTTTCACGGCCTTCGTGATTTCCTTGGCCTTCTCCGTTGAAATGCCGCTCTGAATCTTGATCACCTGCCGGACCGTGGCGCCGAGCGCTTCCTCGATCTTGCCATAGTCGAATGCCTTCAGCGACACCCCGCGCTTCACACATTTCGTCTTGATGATTTCATTGACCGCGTTGAGCTTGTACTCATCATCGGAAAGCACCAGGAGTTCCTTTTCTTTCTCCTTCAACGTGATCTCACTCTTGGTGTCCTTGAAGTCAAAGCGCTGTTTGATCTCCTTCGTCGCCTGATCGACGACATTTTTCATTTCCTGCATGTTCACTTCCGACACCACGTCAAAAGACGATTGGTCAGCCATATTCGCCTCCCTTGTTCAGTTCAGCAACAACCGCCGCCATGCGGCAAGCGAAACCGTCCGATATCTTCCTGATGGATCGCCGTCTGCACGCGACTTGCCGATCCGCCGCCGGTCGCAGCGATGAATTCACTGCTGGTAAATGGACGTTTGAGAATCACATATCCGTACCACTGCCTCACGCTATCGACCAGGACGACCACGCCGAGAATTGCCACTGCCGCCACCAGCGCGGCATCGAGGTAGAGCGCAAACGCTTGGGCTCCGGCCGCCAACGTCGCCGCCTTCGCCAGGAACATCCAGAACATCTCATACGAGCCGACCAGGGTAATCCCACCCACGAAGAGCATCGGCACTGCCGTCACCCAGAGATACTGCGATTTCCACATCTTGATCAAGACCGTCGTGCCGATACAGAGCGCCAGCGTCCCCAGCAACTGATTGGCCGCGCCGAACATCGGCCAAATCGTGGAAATGCTTCCTGTGCCGATCAAATAGGCCCATGCCCCCACCACGAACCCGCTGCTCAGCAACACCCCGGGCCACCAGTTCATCCGGCGAAACGGCGCATAGACCCGGCCGGCCATTTCCTGAATCAGATACCGTGCCACACGGGTTCCTGTGTCGATAGTGGTGAGGATGAACAGCGCCTCAAACACCAACGCGAATTGATACCAATAGGCCATCAGTCCTGCCATACCGGGCAACGCCGCAAAGATCGAGGCCATGCCCACCGCGAGCGACACCGCGCCACCAGGTCTGCCCGCTACATCCACTTCGACGAGCTGCGAAAGTTCCTGCACCCGCGAAGTATGAAATCCCATTGCTGCAAGCGCGTCGGCCGGCAACATGGTGTTGATCGCCAGATAATCACCGGGGATCAATACCGACGCTGCGATTAACGCCATCACGCCGACAAAACTTTCCAGCAGCATCGCCCCATACCCTATCGTGGCTTGTGACTCCCGTTCGATCATCTTGGGCGTCGTGCCGGATGAGACCAGCGAATGGAATCCCGACACGGCCCCGCAGGCAATCGTAATAAAGAGAAACGGGAATAGCGGGCCCGGAATAATCGGTCCCCCACCCGACGCGAAGATGGTGATCCGCGGCATCTCAATGGTCGGCGCCATCACGATGACCCCGGCGCCCAGAAGCAATACGACGCCTAACTTCATGAAGGTCGAGAGATACCCTCGCGGCACCAGCAACATCCAACCCGGCAGCACTGAGGCTAGAAAACCATACCCGGCCAAGAGCCACACCAATGTGGTCCGTTCGAATTCACACCATGACGCAACCGACGACTGCGCCACGACTCGACCGAACAACACAGCGGCAATCAGCAGTGTGACACCCAACAGCGAGACTTCCGCAATCTGTCCTGGACGAAATTTCTGCAAATAGAATCCCATCAAGAAACCGATCGGAATCGTCATTGCAATCGTAAACGTTCCCCAGGCATTGCGGTACAGCGCGTTGACAACGGCGAACCCTAACCCGGCCAGCGCCACCACCACGATAAACAGCACCGCCACCGCCGTCGCCGTGCCGGTGACGGCACCGAGTTCATCATGGGCCATCTCCGGCAGCGAGCGGCCATTCCGTCGCAAAGAGGCCACAAGAATGACAAAGTCCTGCACCGCTCCGGCCAGCACCGCTCCGATCACCAGCCAGAGAAATCCCGGCAGAAAACCGAACTGCGCCGCCAACACCGGACCCAGCAGTGGGCCGGCGCCCGCGATCGCCGCGAAGTGGTGACCGAACAGCACGACCTTGTTCGTGGGTTGGAAGTTCACGCCGTCGTTCAAGCGCACGGCAGGGGTCACGCGCTTGTCATCTAAGTGCACGACACTGCGAGCAAGCCACCGGCCGTAAAAGCGGAAGGCGAGCACATAGATACAAGCCGCCGCGACGACCAGCCACAAGCCGTTGACCTTTTCATAGGGATAGACGAGGCCGGTGACGAAGGCCAACGCAGTCGCGCCCAGGATGGCGAACAGACCCCAGAGAAACAATATGACGTGTCGCATGCGCGGCATACTAACAACCTGCCAGTTGCTTGTAAATCAAGGGTCTTCTCGCTATTCTGATCACACCTGCGAGCGTGGAAACGGTACTCCACCGTAAGTTGGAATTCGGCCTATCCCCTAAAGAGAGGTCATCATGCCTTCGGCCAAAGACCAAATCGCCAAGATCCTTCAGGACCAGCCAGACGACAGTTCATACGATGAAATTCTACGAGAACTGGCCTTTGCCCGGATGGTCGAACAAGGGCTGGTGGACTCCGATGCAGGCAGAACTATCAGCCACGAAGAGATAGGGCACCGTATCAAGACATGGCGGAGCTAACCTGGACCGCTGAAGCCGAACGATGGCTGCGCGACATCCACAACTTCATCGCGCAAGACAATCTCGCCGCCGCAACTCGCACCATCGAAACTCTATATCAGAAAACTGAAATCCTGCGAGAATTCCCCGAATCAGGCTATCGATACTGGCAACGACCGGACCGGCACATCCGAGTCCTCCTTCATGGCCATTACCGAATTGCCTATCTGGTCAAGACTTCAGGAGCGATCGATATCCTGGGTGTGTTTCACGGAGCGCTGAACATCGAACGTTACTTGCTGTAACAAATCCTGCATCTCGCGCACGATTGCAACCACACCATAGATTCTGTTCCTCCCCGACACAATTGCGGAATCTTCCATAAGGGGGAAGGAAGGAGGGGCAAGCCTGGAATTGAATTAGCCAGGGAGTGCGCATTGCTAGACTTTGCTTAGCACACTTAGATCGCTAATATGTCGGTATGTATCGCGGAGCAACGAAACAACTGGCAGAAGAAGTAATGTCCTCTTGCCGGATCTTCCTAAAAGAAGCCTTGATGGAAGCCGCCGAACGCTTTGGGACACGCGACTTGCCGATGGTAACCCTTTCAAGAACCGTCTTAGAGCCTACAGGAGGGGGTCGTTATTCAGGGGAAAGAGTTGAGTTTGATGAACCCGATCTGCCAGGATTCTCCGAAAAAATCTCAGCCTCAATAGAGTCCACCACCGCTTGGGAAAAAGCGCGTAATGCTGTCCAGGCCTACATTGATGCCGATGGCATTAAGCCTCTGGGGCCATGGATACACGAAATCGAAAGTCATTATCTGTGGCCCCTTTTAGTTTCCTTTGTTCAAAAATATCACTCAGTTAAATACAGCCATTCAAAAGCCACTAGCATTAGCTCTTCTCTCCTTCGCCATCTCAACAAACAACCGTGCCTTTATATAGTGTTATACCATTGAAGAATTTTTCTGCACTCAAGCCGATCCGCCTTGAGGAAGGAGTTGCCATACGCCCTGTAGGGGAAGTTGACCTGCGCTTACTGGGGGTTGGCCATCATTTAAATATCTCAGGCAAATACTGGTTTCTTAATCCACTTAACGAGAAATTTCCTTTCTCTCGCACAGATTGGTGGGTGTGCGAAGTTCGCTTACCAAATACCCGCGATTCCACTGAAGCCCACAACGAAATTCACCGACTCTTCGAATACCTACAATTTGGGCTAAGGGCTTTCAAGGAAGGAAATCTCTCATTTGCCCTTGCTCTAATCGGGCCGATGGAGGAGTTTGGCCGGACTGGATTGGGCTACAATTCTACCATGCATCGCTTCCGCTACGCGAAAGACAATTACTCTCTTTCTACGAAGGAAGCCAAAGATTTTGTTCGCTTTTGGAAGGAATTCAGAAACCTGATGAAAAACGATACACACTATCTGCAGGTCCCCGTTAGACGCCTTGTTCCATCAGGTCTTAGAAAAGACAGGGAGGA
>JACCYV010000274.1 GCA_013696305.1 Nitrospira sp. | reverse complement strand
CTTATAACCAGTGCTTGCATTCCCAGGTCGTAGAGAAGGATTGCGGTGATCAAGGCGGGAGGCAGGCGTTGGGTTCGTATTTGTATTCTTGCACTAGTGCTCCTCTACGCGATGGGTGTGGGGGAATTCCTGTACGCGCAGGACAACGTGCCGCTGGTGACTTTCGCCACAGTTCGTGACCAGAAACGCATTGAACTGCAGGCGATCGAGGGGCGTCTCACGCTCAAACCGAACGATCGTTTCACCGCCGACGCACTCCGTGAGCAGGTCAAGATTCTATACGGAACCGGCTATTTCGAGGACGTGCAGGTCGAGACGGAACCCGGTCAGGGCGGCGTCGCCGTCGTCTTTGTCGTTCGTGAAAAGCCCTTCATTACAGAGATTGTGTTCGATGGGAACGAAGAATTGAGCGATGATAAGCTGAAAGAGAAAATTACCATTAAGAGTCAAACGTTTCTCGATCAGCAGCAGGCCAAGGAGAGCGCGGAGAAAATCCGGCTCGCTTATCAGGAAGACGGGTTTTTCAACTGCCAGGTCATTCCTATCATCCAGGCCGTAGATGAAGACCGGAAGCGGCTGACATTTTTCATCAAGGAAGGCACCAAGGCCAAAGTCAGGCACATCAATCTTGAGGGCATGCGGGCCGTGACCAAGGAAGAGATGTTTAAGGTGACGGCGACTCGCGAATGGATTCCCTGGTATGGCCTCATTACGCAGCTGAAGGTGCCCTCGCTGCTCTCCGATGCCGGCGTGCTCAAGCGGGAGGAACTCGGCAACGATATCGAACGCATGCGGGAAGTCTATTTGAACAAGGGCTACCTGAACGTGCAGATCAGCCAGCCGACGCTGGACCTGAGCGAAGACAAGAAATGGTTCGACATCAGCTATTCGGTCGTCGAGGGGGAGCCGTTCATCGTGCAGGAAATCGGATTTCGCGGAAACACGGTCTTCGAGGAACATGAATTGCGCGAAGGGTTGAATATCAAGCCGGGCGAAATTTTCCAGCGGGCTAAGATTCGCGGCGAAATCACGCGGATCACCGACATGTACGGTGCCAAGGGGTATGCCTTCGCCGATGTGGTTCCGAACGTCACGCCCGACAACAACACGCGCACCGCCACCATTCTCCTCAACGTCAAGGAAGGGGAGATGATGCGGATCCGGGAGATCCACGTCACCGGCAACGACAAGACCCGCGACAACGTGGTGCGCCGGGAGCTGCGACTTGATGAGCAGGACGTCATCGACACCCTCGCGTTGAAACGGAGCTTCCAGCGGTTGAACAATCTCAACTTTTTCGAGACGGTGGAAATTCTGCCCCAGCAGGTCGAGGCCGATAAAGTCGATCTCAACGTGAAAGTCAAAGAGAAGCCGACCGGCCAGTTCAGCATCGGTGGCGGATTCAGCACACTGGATAAACTGGTCGCGATTGCGGATATCACCGAGGGTAATCTCGGCGGCAACGGGTGGCTGGGGCGTATCCGCGGGCAATTGGGGCAGCAGCGGTCGTTGGGATTGGTGACGTTCCGCAATCCCTATGTCAATGACTCATACAATTCCCTGCAGCTGGATATCTATCGGACGATGACCAACTACATTTCCTATTTCGAATCGAAATCAGGCGTGAGCGCGACCTGGAGCCGATGGTTGTCGGAGTATGTGAACGGCAGCGTCAGCCTGTTCGGCGAGCAGCTCACCTACCGCGATCCGCAGGAGGGATTGTGTCCGGACCTGATTCCGCTGATCTGTCGTCAATTGGGGTCGCAGTCTTCAACCGGTCTGCGGACGTCGATCTTTCGGGATACTCGGGACTATTATCTGGACCCCCGAACCGGATGGCGGCTGAGCCTCGGTGCCGACTATGGAACTCCCGCGCTCGGAGGATCGAACCATTTCTATAAATTGTACTTCGATGTGATTAAGTATACCCCGTTGATCTATGACACGCGCTTTTCGCTGCATGTTCGCTATGGGCAGACAGAAGGAATCGGGGGCAAGCCCATTCCCTTGACCGAACGGTTTTTTGTCGGAGGTATCAACACCATGCGCGGGTTCGTCTTTGGACGGGCGGGACCCGTGACGCCGTCCGGGTCGCTGTTGGGTTCCGCCAAAGAACTCATTTTCAATAACGATTTTATCTTTACCATTTCGTCCGAAGCGAAACTGAACGGCGTGTTCTTTTTCGACTATGGCAACGGGTTCGACGACAACGAGCCGGTGCAGTTTAATAAGCTGCGGAGCGCGGTCGGGTTTGAAGCCAGGTGGATTTCGCCGTTCGGTCCGTTGCGAGCGGCTTACGGAATCAATCTCGATCCACGGCCGACCGAGCGCATGGGGGTCTTCGAGTTCACGATCGGATCCCTGTTCTAGCAGGCTGAGGAAGAGGTTGTCGGCACACGAGAAATTCAACGGCCCGCACAGGCAGTACAATAGAACAACATCCCTGCAGGATGATCGACTTGGCTGTTCAAGCAAGGCCGCAGTGAATGAAGGGCCGAGGCGTACCCTTCTTACCCGCCCGCCCCGAGCTTGCCCGGACAGGCTCTGTTCCCATGGAGGGTACGTTGAGGGTCTGAATGATGCGAGAACGCGGCCGGCGGACTTTTTCAACATTTTGCTGGTGCAGTCGACATGAATCGGTGTCCGAGAAAGGAATCGCCGGAATGGGTGGACAGGAGTTCCGTAGAGGGTTGAGGGGCGTCGGATGGACCGGCTGGTGCGTGGTGCTCATAGCCGCGGCATTGTTGGCCGGCGGGTGCCGGTCGAATCAGTCGACGTTGCCGGCGTCGACGCGTATCGGGGTCGTGGATCCCCAGCGGGTGCTGAGTGAGACCAACGTGGGGAAAAAGGCCAAAGATATGCTGGCGTCCTTTGCGAAGAACCGGCAGGCGCTCATCGAGTTGGAAGAAAAAGAGCTGCGTCGGATGGAAGAAGATTTCATGAAGGCCGGCAGTGTATTGAGCGCCAATGCCAAGCGTGAACGGGAGGAACAATTCCGGCGCCGTATGGCGGAATACCAGCAGAAGGTCACCGACCTGAATCGCGAAGTGCAGGACAAGCAAAAGGACGTGCTGGACGGTTTCCGCGACAAGATCGAGGCCATGTGCGGCAAGGTGGCCAAACGCCTGGAACTACAAGCCATTTTTGATCGCGGGCGCGGAGGCCCGACGATGTACTTCGACCAGGCCGTGGATGTCTCGTCGCAATTGATCGAAGAATTCAATAAAACATATCCATGATGAGGAACTCTATGACTCAACGAAATTGGATGGTCGTGGGCATTGTGCAGGTGCTGTTGGCATGGCTGGCGCAGCCCGCTCAGGCAGCGGAGCGTTTGAAGGTGGCCATGATGGACCAGCAGCAGGTCATCGAGCGGAGCGTGGCGGGGAAGCGTGCCCTCGACGATCTCAAGAGTTATTCTACGACGCGTCAGAAAATCATCGATTCCGACGACCAGGAATTGAAAGAGCTCGAAAAGGGGGTTCAGGACGCGAATTTCTCTGAAGAGGTTCGCAAGGAGAAACAGGAGCATTTCAGGACGAAACTCGAGGCCTACCAGCGACGAATTCAAGACTTCAATCGTGAAGTACAGGAAAAACAACGCGGGATGGTGGCGGAGTACGCTCAAAAGATTCACGCCGCGGCCTCGACGGTGGCTCAAAAAGAGGGATACACAGCGGTCATCGACAAAGGCAGCGATGCGACGGTGAAGATCGTGCTCTACAGCCATCCCTCAGTCGATATCACCGAGCAGGTCATCAAGGAGTTCGATCGACAGAACAAATAGCCGGGTCGTCGCAGTCGTCTACGCAACACAGGAGGCGGGGCTGATGTCAGTGATGGACAGCATGGAGATTCAATCGATCCTTCCCCACCGGTATCCGTTCTTGCTCGTCGATCGTATTCGCGAGCTGGATCCGGACCGTCGAATCGTGGGCATCAAGAATGTGACGATCAACGAACCGTTTTTTCAAGGGCATTTCCCCGGGCGCCCGGTCATGCCGGGGGTATTGATTCTCGAGGCGTTAGCCCAGGTCGGGGGCGTGCTGGCTTTCAAGTCGCTGGGGTCGGTCGGCCGTCCCGTGGTGTACTTGACGGGGATCGACGCGGCCAAATTCAGGAAGCCCGTGGTACCGGGTGATATTCTCCGGTTGGAAGTGGAGGTGATCAAGAAGCGCCCGCCGTTCTGGAAGATGCAGGGCAAAGCCTTCGTCGAATCGGAATTGGTGTGTGAAGCGGAGGTCACCGCGATGGTGACGGACGAAAAATCGGCGGGGTAGGAAAATTGGATTGTGCCGGATGATGTTGGCTGTGGAGTGAACGGAAACCGCAGGCTGTTCAAAAAGGCCGTCCAGCGAGGCCGCAGCGAGCGACGAGGTGTAATCGTACCCTCTGCGGTACGGCGAGCCTCAGAGGTTCACGACGCGCTGAATAAAGCGCGTCACGTTTGTGAACGCCGCCGGGATGGTGAGGCGGCGGTGTCTTGCGAGAACAACGCTGGCGGGCTTTTACAACAGTCTGCTGGAGGGCGAGGAGGTGTGAGTGAAGATACATCCGACCGCGGTGATCCATCCCAAGGCGGTGCTCGCGGACGACGTGGAAGTGGGGGCCTACAGCGTCATCGGTGAACATGTCAGGATCGGCGCAGGCACTCGAGTGTTGTCTCATGTGTGTATCGACGGCTGGACCGACATCGGGGAACGGTGCGAATTGCACCCCTTCGTCTCGGTGGGCGGGCCGCCGCAGCACATGCAGTATAAGGGTGAGCCGACCAAGGTTGTGATCGGTCACGACAATATCCTGCGCGAGTACGTCACGATCAATCGGGCGACGCTGCAAGGCGGCGGCATCACCAGCGTCGGCCATTCCAATTTCCTGATGGCCTATGTGCATGTCGCGCACGATTGCCATCTCGGCAATCATCTCATTCTGGCGAATGCGGCGAGTCTAGCCGGGCATATCACCATCGGTGACCATGCCATCATCGGCGGCCTGTCGGGCATTCACCAGTACGTGCGCATCGGCGCCTATGCCATGGTGGGGGGCTGCTGCGCGCTCGGCCAGGACCTGCCGCCCTTCATGCGGGCCGCCGGGGGATATCGCGCTCGCATGTTTGGCTTGAACTCGATCGGGCTACGCCGGCACGGCTTTTCGTCTGAGCGTATTTCGGCACTGAAGCAGGCGTACGAATTGCTTTTTCGCTCGGGGCATCGGGTGGCAGAAGCCGTCAAGCTCGCGCGAGAATCCTTCACCGCGAGCCGGGACGTCCTGCAGGTGGCTGATTTCATGGAAGGCACCAAGCGGGGTATCTGCCGTTCAGTCGGCAAGTCCCAAGAAGGCGAAGAGGAATAAACGGGTGGGGGAGCACGTAGACGATGGCATGCAGGCGTCCGCCGGGCAGCGGATCGGACTCATCGCGGGCAACGGCCGGTTTCCGATTATCTTTGCCGACAATGCCAGGAAACTCGGCTATTCCGTTTCCGCGGTGGCGCATGAAGGCGAAACCGAACCGGAATTGGCGCAGCACGTCGATCGCATTCACTGGATCAAGATCGGGCAGTTCGGCAAGTTGATCGAGGCCCTCAAGGGGGACGGCATACAGCGGGCGGTCATGCTCGGAGGCATCAAGAAGACACACGTCTTTTCCACGGTACGGCCGGACCTTCGCGCATTGGCCCTGGCGGCCCGATTGATTCACCTGAAGGATGACGACATTCTTCGCCGGGTGGCCGAGGAAATTGAACAAGAAGGCATCCTGATCTGCGAATCTACATTCGGACTCCAGGGTATTCTCGTCGAAGAGGGCACATTGACGAGACGGCAGCCGAGCAAGAAGGAATGGGAGGACATCCGTTACGGCTGGGAGGTAGGCGAACAGATCGGAGCACTGGATATCGGGCAGTGCGTCGTGGTGAAGGATCGCGTCATCGTCGCCGTGGAAGCCGTGGAGGGGACCGACGGCGCGATCCGCCGGGGCGGTGAGCTGGCGCATGGAGGCGCGGTGGTGGTGAAACGGTGTAAGCCCCAGCAGGATCTCCGGTTCGATCTTCCGGCCGTTGGTCCGCGCACGATCGAGGTCATGGAAGCCGTCAAGGCATCCGTGCTGGCGCTGGAAGCCAAGCGGGGCATCGTGCTGGACCGTGATGAGACGATCGCCAAGGCGAACCGTGCAGGAATCGCGATCGTCGGACTGATATGATGCCATTCGGCATAGGCATGACACCCCTTATGCTGCGGAACAGGTCTCGATGAAACGGTTTCGGGCTGGGGTGATCGGCGTCGGCCACTTAGGGCAGCATCACGCCAGGCATTACGCGAGTCTGCCCGGCGCGATCTTGGTGGGTGTGTTTGACTCGGAAGCCATCCGGGCCAAGCTGATTGCCGGCCGGCATGGTGTGCAAGCGTGGACGGATCTCAACGAATTACTGCACCATGTGGAAATCGTCAGCGTGGCTGCCCCCACCTCCGCCCACTTTGCACTGACCAGGGCCTGTCTGGAAGCCGGCAAGCATGTATTGGTGGAAAAGCCGATTGCCGGAACGCCGGCCGAAGCCCGTGAATTGGTCGCACTGGCCGCACGGCGCGGGTGCCTGCTGCAGGTCGGGCATAGCGAACGGTTCAACCCCATTATGCAACGCATGCGTCCCTACATCGATCGGCCCGCCTTTATTGAATGTCACCGGTTGAGCGCCTTTGGAGAGCGGGGGACCGATGTCGACGTGGTGTTGGATCTGATGATTCACGATCTGGATCTGGTACTGTCCTTTAATCCCGGGCCGGTCGAGGAAGTTCGGGCAGCCGGTATGCACGTGCTGTCGTCCCATATCGATATTGCCAATGCCCGCATTGTCTTTGCGAGCGGATGCGTCGCGAATGTGACGGCGAGTCGCGTCTCGACCAATACGATGCGCCGGTTGCGGGTATTTCAGCGTGACCGCTACGTCTCGATCGATTTCCAGACGCGGCACGCCGTCGTGTCCCGCCGCGTGCAAGGTTCGGGGTCGCGGCCGACGATCGACGTCGAATCTTTCGAGGCGGGGGATGAGGAACCGTTACGACTGGAGCTGGACGCCTTTATTCACGCGGTCAGGACCGGGTCGCGTCCCATCGTCTCCGGCGAGGACGGCGAGGCGGCACTTCATCTTGCCGCTCGCGTGCTGGAAGCCATCGGGCAGTTTACCCAACGTCATTCCGAAGACTATGTATCGGGGCTGGTGTACGGCCCGGAGAATGGGTAAATGGGTAATGGTGTTCTCTCTGTGTCCGTCCGCGTGAGAAGATCGACATGCCGCGCATTTTAATCGTGACCGGAGAAGCCTCCGGTGACCTGCACGGAGCCTATTTGATCAAGGCGTTGAAGGATTTGTCTCCCACCCTGCAGGTGGTCGGCGTCGGTGGCCCATCAATGCAGGCAGCCGGCGCGGAACTGGCCAAGGATATCCCCCAACTGGACGTGATGGGCCTCATCGGCCTGTCCGCTGTACAGGGGGTGTTGAAGCGGATTGCCAGGATCAGGCGACTGATCAAAGGGGAGCCCTGGGATCTCATTGTCTTGATCGACAATCCCGGCCTGAATTTCCATTTTGCACGGGTGGCCCAGACCTGCGGGTTGAAAGTCATCTATTATATTGCGCCCCAGGTGTGGGCCTGGCGCCAGGGACGGATGCGCTGGATTCAGCGGCGTGTCGATCATGTGCTGGCGATTCTTCCGTTCGAGGAGGCGCTCTACCGCAAGGCCGGCGTGCGATGTACGTTCGTCGGCCATCCCCTCCTGGACGAGGTGGCTCCGTCCTACGACCGGCAGGCGCTGCGCCGACAGTTCGGCTTGTCGGCCGCGGGTCCCGTGATCGGACTATTCCCCGGCAGTCGCAAGGGCGAATTGCATGAACATATGCCCTTGCTGCTAGAGACGGTGAAGCGCCTCGCGGAGCGGCATCCGGCGATGCAATTCATCCTGGCACAAGCGTCGACGGTTCAAGACCGGGTGCTCGGTGAATTGATGCGAGACAGCCCCGTTCCCATTCGAGTCTTTCGCAATCAAGCCAGTGAGGTCATGGCGGCATCGGACCTTCTCGTCGTCAAGTCGGGGACCTCCACGTTGCAGGCGGCGGTGGTGGGAACCCCCATGATTTTGTTCTATCGGGCGTCTTCCTGGATCACCTACCGGCTGGCGCGTCTATTGATCCGCGTGCCGTGGATCGGACTGGCCAATCTGGTCGCGGGGCGGGGGATCGTGCCGGAGCTGATTCATGACGAGGCGACACCGGAACGGCTGATGCAAGAAACTGAGCGGTTGTTGGCGGATTCCCGCGCCTATCAGGACATGCAGGCCGCGTTGTTGGCGGTTCGGCAGGCCTTGGGCACCCCCGGGGCCTCGCGCCGCGCTGCGGAGGCGGTTCTGGCCGAGTGCCGACTATGAAGCACTATCTCCGCCTGCTCAAGTATCTGGAGCCGTACCGGTTTCGACTGGGGGCGGCGTTCGTCTGCGCGTTGCTCGTCGCAGGTCTTTCGGCCGCCTATGCCTGGCTGGTTCGCCCGGTTCTCGACGGTCTCTTTATCAGCAAAGACGAAAGCCTGTTGGTGGTGCTGCCCGTCGCCATTCTTGCCGTCGCGGTGCTCAAGGGCGTGTTCAACTACGGCCAGAACTATTTGATGAATTATGTCGGGAACCAGGTGATCGGTGACATCAGGGAGCAACTCTTCTCCAAGCTGGTGCAGTTGCCGGTTCGCTTCCACGATACCAATACGTCCGGTCGCTTGGTGTCTCGCGTCATCAATGATGTGAATCAGATGGCCAACGCCGTCGCCGGGGTGCTGAAGGATTTGTTCCAGCAGGGATTGACGTTCCTGGCGATGATCGGGGTGATCGTCTATCAAAACTGGAAGCTGGCCATGGTCTCGATGATCGTCGTGCCCCTCTCCGTGGTGACCATGGTGCGGATGGGACAGCGGTTGAGGAGCCTCGCCACGCGCGGCCAGGAGCGTATGGGTGACATGGCCTCCACCCTTCAGGAGACGCTGGCCGGCATTCGCATGGTGAAGTCCTTCGGACGGGAAGAGGAAGAAGCCAAACGGTTTCGAGAGAGCAACGATGCCTTCATCCACACCACGATGAAAGCCATTCAGGTCTCCTCGCTGGGCTCCTCCCATATGGAAGTCATCGGCGTATTCGGCATCGCGGGGATCATCTGGTACGGGGGATTTCTGGTGATCCATGATGAAATGACTCCCGGCGCGTTCTTTTCTTTTCTGGCTGCCATGTTTATGGCGTACACGCCGATCAGGAGACTGTCCGGCGCCAACAACACGGTTCAGCAGGCGCTCGCGGCCGCCGAGCGAGTGTTCGGCGTCCTCGATCTCCCGACTGAGCAGGATGCCAATGGGGGACACACCGATCTGCCGGCGATTTCCCGCTCGCTCGAGTTCAGGCAGGTGGCGTTTCGGTATGACGGCCAGAGTGACTCGGCGTTGACCGGCATCGATTTGACGATCCGCGCCGGCGAAGTCATTGCGTTCGTGGGCAGCAGCGGGAGCGGCAAGACCACACTGGTGAGCCTGTTGCCGAGATTTTACGAACCAGCCGTCGGGCAGATTCTGATCGATGGGGTGGACCTTCGCACCTGCACCCTGAGTTCGGTACGCGGGCAGATCGGCATTGTGTCGCAGGAGGTCGTGCTGTTCGACGATACGGTCCGCAACAACATCGGATATGGGCGGCAGGGCGCGACGCCGGAAGACGTGATACAGGCTGCACAGCTGGCGTACGCCCATGATTTCATCCTCAGGATGCCGGAGGGGTATGACACCTTGATCGGAGAACGCGGGCTCAAGCTGTCGGGGGGGGAACGCCAGCGAGTGGCGATCGCGCGGGCCATTCTCCGCGACCCGCCGGTGTTGATTTTAGATGAAGCGACATCGGCGCTGGATACGCAGTCGGAACGTATCGTACAAATGGCGCTGGCCAATTTGATGCAAAACCGGACGACCCTGGTCGTCGCCCATCGCCTGTCCACGATTCAAAATGCCGATCGCATCGTGGTATTGGATCGAGGCACGGTCATCGAAGTCGGATCGCATGAAGAATTGTTGCGAAAGGGCGGAATGTACAAACGGCTGCATGCGATGCAGTTCGCCGATGCGATTCCGGAGTAACGACCGGCACGGGGAGGATGAGGGACATATGATCACAGCTCCCCCGGCGACTCCTCTTCCGAAAGAGGCTGTCATGAGGCGTGTGACGAATGCCCTCAAGGTCGCGGTGGTCCCGCCGGTCGGCTATCATGTGATCCGGCTGTTGAGCCGGACGATGACCTTGCGTGTCGAGGGCGCCGAGCATCTGTCCCGGAGGTTTAGTCAGGGCAAGCGGGTGATCCTCGCCTTCTGGCATGCCCAGCAACTGATGATGCCGTTGGCGTATCCAGGCCTTGAGGCCCACGTGCTGATCAGCCAGCACCGCGACGGGGAACTGATCCGCCGCATCGTGGCGCGGTTCGGCCTGGAAGCGGTTCGCGGATCCAGCACCAGAGGCGGCGCTGAGGCTTTCCGGAAACTGATTCGCCTTGGCCGGTCGGGATACAGTTTGGTGCTCACGCCGGACGGACCGAAGGGCCCCCGCCAGATCGCCAAGGTAGGAGTCGTGCAGCTGGCCAGGGCGACCGGCTTGCCCATCGTCCCTATGGCATTCGGCTGCTCAAAAAAAAACTCTTTGCGAGCTGGGATCGCTTCATCATGCCCTATCCATTCACACGGGGGCGCATTGTGTTCGGGCCGCCGATTTCCATTCCTGCGGACTCTTCCCCTGACGACTTGGAGCGCCAGCGCCGGGAGTTAGAAGAGACGCTGAACCGCATGACGATCGAGGCCGATGCGAAGGCTCTGCGGGCTGATCCGTAATGTGGTACCTGCTCTATAACAGCCTCCTGTTTCTTGCCTCCCCGGTTATTCTGATCGTCCTGCTGGCCAAACAGCGGTGCCGTCGCGGCCTGCCTCAGCGGTTGGGGCTGGCGGCGGAGAAGCCCTGGCACCGCCCCGCCGGCGAGTCGAGCCACGTCATCTGGATTCATGCCGTCTCGTTGGGTGAGGTCGTGGCGGTGGCGCCGCTCGTGCGTGATCTCCACCGGCGTGATCCCGAGGCGAGACTGGTCGTCTCCACGGTGACTGAAACGGGACGCGAGGCGGTGGAGCAGCGGCTGGAGGGTATTGCCGAACATCGGTACGCTCCGTTGGATTTTCCGTGGGGCGTCAACCGGGCGATCGATCAACTCAGGCCCGCTCTGTATGTGTTTGTCGAGACGGAGCTCTGGCCGAATCTCCTGCGCAGTTTACGGCGGCGGAATATTCCGTCGATACTGGTCAACGGGCGGTTGTCCACGCGTTCATTCGAGCGCCAACGCTTACCGATCATCCGGGATTTTTATCGCACGATGCTGAACATGATCAGCTGTTGCCTCATGCAATCGGAACGGGACGCACAGCGGATCATTGCGCTGGGAGCGGAGCCGTCGCGGGTCCGTTGTACCGGCAATATCAAATTCGACCAGCCGGTCCCGCAGGCGAGCGTCGTCGGCAGTGCCCTGTCGAAAGCCTCGTTGGGGTTGACCGACCGGGAACAGCTGTTGGTGGCCGGGAGCACGCATCCCGGAGAAGAAGAGGCGATCATCATTGCGTATCAGTCGCTCTGTGCCGAATTTCCCGATCTCCTGCTGGTGCTGGCCCCTCGCCATATCGAACGGGCGGCGCAGGTCGAGCACATGGTGCGAAACAGAGGACTCGCGGTCTTCCGTCGCAGCACGGGCGGCCACGGACAGATGGCCGGGACCGGACCGAGGGTGCTGATCCTGGATACGCGCGGTGAATTGGCATTGCTCTACCGTGAAGCCGTGGCAGCCTTTGTCGGAGGCACGCTCGCGCCGGTGGGCGGGCATAATCTCCTGGAACCGGCGGTGTGGGGCACACCGGTCTTGTTCGGCCCGCATACCGACCACTGCGCCGAGGTGGCGGCGTTGTTGTCAGAGGCTCAGGGAGGGCGAGTCGTGCAGGATGCGCAAGACCTGTCGCGGGCCTTGCGGGAACTCCTTCGCAATCCGGATACCCTGCGACGGATGGGGCTGGCGGCGCATCAGGTCGTCGCGGACAACCAGGGCGCGCTGCAGCGCAGTGCGGACATCATCGCGGGGATGCTCCCGGGACGAGCGGCTCCGATGAAGTCCCCGACAGTTGATGGGTCGCGGGAGTTGTCGAGCCGGCCATTGTGATGGAAACGAATGCGTCGGTGCGGCTGAGGACCTGGCTGAGGTGGCTGGGGATTCCCTACGAACTCGCGGCTCGTTTCCGGCGGTGGGGGTATGAACGAGGGTGGCTCCGCACGCAGCGTTTGCCTCGTCCCGTGATCAGCGTGGGAAATCTCACGATGGGAGGGACGGGCAAAACGCCTATGGTCATGCACCTGGTAGAACGGTTGACGGCCCAGGGAAAGCGCGTGGCGGTCTTAAGCCGCGGATATCGGCGCCGGAGCCGGGCGCGTCAGCTTCTCGTATCCGACGGACTGCGCGTGCTGGCAGGACCGGAGGAAGCGGGGGATGAACCCTACCTGATCGCACGCCGCTGTCCTCATGCCGTCGTGGCGGTCGGTGCGGACCGCTATGCGCTGGGCCAATGGGTGCTGAGTCGTGTGCCGGTGGATTGTTTTCTGTTGGATGACGGGTTTCAACATGTGCAACTGCATCGCGATGTGAACCTCTTGTTGGTAGATGCCACGGATCTCGCAGGTATTCAGGCTGCGTTACCGATCGGACGGTTGCGGGAACCGCTCTCGGCGGCGGCGCGTGCCACGGCCATCTTAATCACCAGGGCTGGGAAAGAGCAGAACGTCAACGCTGTGTGGCGCCTTCTGGTCCGGGCCTGCGGCTCGCTTCCGCCTCCGATTCTGGTTGGATTTCCCGCTGAAGAATTTCGACGCGTCGGTGGTGAAGAGAGCCGTCCGTTGACAGCGTTTCATGGTCGCGTGGCTGTTCTCTTCAGTGGGATCGGCAAGGCCGGGCCGTTTCATGCGTTGGCGGCAGGGTCGGGTGTGACGGCAGCGGAGACACTAGAATTTCCCGACCATGTGCACTATACCGAAGGCATGGCAGAGATGATTCGAGCTAAAGCGAAAGCCTGTGGTGCGGATCTGTGGGTGACGACTGAGAAGGACGCCGACAAGATCGCGCCCTTTCTGAGTTCGACAGATTTCTGCTGGGCCATCAGGCTCCGGACGGAGATTCTGAGGGGAGAGGATGAATTGAAGCAGCTGTTGCAACTGGGCCCGCCTGAGACAGAGGCAGGACATGCGTAAGGGGGAGATACATCGCATCGTCGTTCGCGGACCCAACTGGCTGGGGGACGCCGTCATGTGCGAGCCCGCCTTAAGTCAGGTGCGGACGATTTTTCCTCAGGCCGAGATCACCTTGCTCGTCAAACCGGCCATTGCCGATCTGCTGGCGCAGCACCCGGCTGTGAATCGGACGCTGGTCTATGATGACCGTGGACGCCATGCGGGGCTCACCGGTAAATGGACCCTAGCCGGAGTGCTGCGGCGCCATCGATTCGATCTCGCCGTATTGTTTCAGAACGCGTTTGAGGCGGCCCTGATCAGTTTCCTGGCAGGCATACCCCGACGCTTCGGCTATGCGACAGACGGCCGAAGTCTGTTGCTGACGGACCCAGTATCCGTGCCGTCACGCAACGTCCAGAAACATCAGGTGGAGTACTATTGGGACCTGCTGAAGCCGCTCGGTGGGCATGGCCCTGCGCCGGCTCCGCGCTTGTTTATAACGTCCGAGGAATCGGGCGCCATCACGAGGCGGTTGGCTGATGCCGGGATCGGCGCGTCGGATCTGGTGATCGGCGTCAATCCCGGCTCGACCTATGGCCATGCCAAGAGATGGCTGCCCGATCGGTATGCCGAAGTCGTGAATCGCGTGCTGAGGGACCTACAGATTCAATCCGGTGCCAGAGTCGGCGTGGCCATCATCGGAGCCAAAGGCGAAGAACGGTTAGGCGAAGCGATCGCTGAACAGATCAAGGCGCGCACGGTCGTCTGCTCCGGGCAGACCACCGTGCGAGAATTGATGGCGCTCGTGAAGCGCTGCCAGTTGTTCTTGACGAACGATACGGGGCCGATGCATCTGGCGGCGGCCTTCAAGGTTCCCGTGGTGGCCATATTCGGCCCGACCGATTGGCAGACCACATCGCCCTATCAGGTCGACGCGCAGCTGGTCCGGCATCCCGTCTCTTGTGCGCCCTGCCTGCTGCGGGAATGTCCCATCGATCACCGCTGCATGACCGGTGTGACGGTAGACCAGGTGCACGGCGCGGCCCTGCAGCATCTGCCGCTGGCGGTTCCTTTACCCGCCGATGAAGCGGCGCCGTCGCGGGACCCTCTGGGAAACCCTTCGCTGGCGGGAGTCACGGTGTTTCTGGATCGTGACGGCACGTTGAACCACGATACGGGCTATATCAAATCTGCTGAAGAGATGACATTGCTGCCGGGTGTAGGAGCCGCTCTGGCCAGGCTCAAACAGGCCGGCGCGCGCCTGGTCGTGGTGACGAATCAATCGGGAGTGGGGCGTGGATACGTGACCTCCAAGGCGCTGGAATCCATTCATGCCAAGCTGCGCCTGCTGCTGGCCGAAGAGAAGGTGACGCTCGACGGGTTGTATTTTTGTCCTCACCATCCCGATGATCGATGCAATTGCCGCAAGCCGGCCACGGGAATGATCGACCGGGCGGCGGCCGAATTGCAGGTGGATTTGAGCCGCGCCTACGTCATCGGGGATAGCGCGCGGGATGTCGAGCTCGCGAAACTGGTCGGCGTGCCTAGCCTGCTGGTCATGACCGGACCCTCGGGGACGGGGACGTTGGCCGACCTGACCGATCGAGGACTGACGCCGGACCATGTGGCCGATGCCCTGCCGCAAGCGGTTGAGTGGATCATCGCTCATGCGACGCCCAGGCCGGTTGTTTCACAGGTGCATCCTGATCGCGGCTGCGTCTCTGGTGGCTGAATGACCGACCCTGTACGCCGACTCCTGCTCATCAAACCGAGTTCTCTTGGCGACATCGTCCATGCGATGCCGACCTTGGCTGCCTTGCGCGTCGGTTTCCCTCATACCGAAGTGACCTGGCTGGTGAAGCGACAATGGGCGCCCTTGGTGGAAGTCATACGCGGAGTCGATCAGGTCTGCGTGGTGGAAACGGGGCTGTCTGGCTGGTTGGGCCGGGTGCGTGAACTGCGCGCGGCTCGCTTTGACCTGGTGATCGATCTGCAAGGACTGTTCAGAAGCGGCGCCATGGCGTGGTTGACCGGGAGCGGCCGTCGGATAGGATTCGCCGACGCCCGCGAGGGCAGTCCGTTGTTCTATACCCAGCGGGTCAAGGTACCGGGTGCACCCATGCATGCGGTCGATCGGTATCTCTTGCTGGCGGAGGCGCTCGGTGCGGCACGTCCGGCGCAGCCTCTCTTTGAATTTGTCGATCATCCGGAGGATCGGCAGGCCGTGGAGACGATCCTCGGTAAAGCTGGAACGGCAGCTTCCCTGCCTTGGATTGCAATCAACGCCTCCGCGCGCTGGGAAACCAAACGCTGGCTCCCGCAGCATTTTGCGGAGGCCGCGGACCAGCTGGCTCACGCGCTGGCGTTGCCGATCGTCTTCATCGGCGGCCAAGCTGAGCGGCAGGAATCATTGGCGGTGATGGCTCTCATGCGCACGAAAGCGGTTGATCTCACGGGGCAGACGCCTGTAGGCTTGCTGCCCAGTTTGTTGCGACAGGCGGCGGTCTTGATCACCAACGATTCCGGACCGATGCATATTGCGGCGGCGGTGGGAACGCCGGTGGTGGCGTTGTTCGGGCCGACTGATCCGCGCAGAACAGGTCCATATGGCAGCGGACATCTCGTCTTGACGCATGCGGTGGAATGCAGTCCCTGCTTCAGCCGGGATTGTACGCGTGCGGTGAGGCTTGAATGTCTGACCGCCGTACGGCCAGAGCAGGTTGTTCATGCCGTACAGCAGCAACTTGAACGGTCACCGAAACAGAGATCGTTGTGAATATTCTGATTGCGGAATCCAGTAGAACCGTAGGCGGGCAGGAACTGGCTGTCCTGCTGCATGCCGAGCGGCTCTGCAAACGAGGCCATCGCGTGCGGTTAGTGTTGGAGCCGCACAGTCCCATCATGGCCATGGCCAAAGAGCGCGGGTTGCCGATCGAGCCTTTCGTGATGCAGCAATGGCGTCTGCCCTGGTCGGTGCTTGCCTTTCGCCGTCTGTTGAAGCGGGAACGTCCCGACATCGTCCATGTGAACAGCTCGCGTGACAGCTGGCTCGCGGCGCTGGCAACCCGGTTGATCGATCCGCGTCCCAAAGTCATTCGTACCCGGCATATTTCCGCGCCACTGACCAACAATCGGGCCACGCATCTGTTGTATCGTCGGTTGTTCGATATGGTCATCGTGACCGGCGGCGAACGGAACCGCCAGGAGCTCATTCAACGAGACGGGTTGGCGCCTGAACGGGTGACGGCTTTTCCCATTGGACTGGATGTGGAGTATTTTTCGCCGGCCAAGCCTCAGCACGATATCCGGTGCGAACTGGGGATTCCCTCCGGCCACGTGCTCGTCGGGCTCATCTCCTACTTGAGGGACTACAAAGGGCACCGCTATTTCGTCGAGGCGGCCGCCAAAGTGTTGAAACAGCATCAGGGAGTGGCCTTTCTCATCGTGGGCGAAGGCCCGGAAGAGCCGAACATCCGCGCGCAGATCGAACGCCTCGGGCTGGCAGCCGATGTCCGCATGTTGGGGTTTCGCGAGGACCTGCTGGATGTATTCCGGTCGTTGGATCTGTTCGTGATTCCCACGATCGAAGGGGACACCATTCCACAAGTATTGATGCAAGCCCTGGCGATCGGTCTTCCGGTCGTCTCGACGACGACCGGATCGATTCCCGATGTTGTGATCGAGGGTGAGTCGGGGTTCATGGTGCCGCCGCGTGATGCCGGGGCGCTGGCCGACCGGATCGGTCGATTACTGATTGATCCCGAGCTACGCGCGGCCATGGGCCGGCGAGGCCGTCACACCGTAGAACGGTCTTATTCGATCGACCATATGGTGGATGAATTGGAGCATGTCTACCGGCGAGTCACCACGTCATGATGAGCCGATGGACCGGAACGGAGTCGTCAATCCGCAAAACAGTGCTCTTCTGGTGGATCCTGTTTGTGGTGATGCAAACGGCGGAGCGAGTCTTCCTGCTCCGTGATGCACTCGCCCTGGAAACGCCGACGCTCGCGCTCTTCATCCAAACGATGGCTGTCGGGGTGCGGGGCGATTTCATCACCGCCACCTTGGCATTGGTGCTCGCCGCGTTCGCCGCAGCTGGATGGGCACTTCTCAGGCAAGGAAGGACCGGTCTGCGAAGCTCTGTCCGGTTATTCGCCCTGTCGTTCCAGCCGGCTCTGCACGTGAGTTGTCTCCTGCTCGGAGTGCTGCTGTTTCTCCTCCTGACGGTCGACATGGGGTATTACGGCTTCAATCGGCAACATATGGATTTCGTGTTTCTCGAATATGTCGGGGATCTATTCGCCCCTGCGGCGACGACAGAGGCGACCAACGCGCAGGCGTTGAAACAAACCGGTGCCGAGTTGGAAGCCGGCGGGAAATGGGCCCAGCGGGTGATGCTCTTCCTGGTCGCCGAGGCGGTCGGGATCGGTCTGTGGTGGTGGTGTTTCTCCGCCGCCGTCGTGCCTGTGCTCTCCCGATGGCGGCCCGGTTCAGGGCTTCACGCGACTATACTCTTATGCCTCGCGTTGGTTGCCGGCGGCGCCGGATTCCATCACACGGGACCGTACGGTATTCGAATCGCTGCCATCGGCAGCACGGTCTATTACACGCTGGCGCAGAATCCGATCTTATTCGCCAGTGAGGCGTTACGGGTAGCCTGGGCGTCGAGGGGATCGATGGCGCAGCGGGCGAACAGCGCGATCATGCCGTATGACGTCGCCGTTCGCACGGCTCAGAGCCTGTTGGGGCCGAGTGAGACGTTTCTGGATCCACGCTACCCCTTGCTTCGAACCACGGTGACCGCTCCCGATGGCGTCCGGTTGTCCAAGCCGGCCAACGTGGTCATCCTGTTTCTGGAGGGATTGGACCGCCGATATCTGGGGCAGACTTACGGCGAGGTGCGGGGGACGCCGTTTCTGGACCGATTGAAGGAGGACAGCGTCTATTTCTCGAATTTTTTCTCCAACGGCGTACAAACCTCCAGGGGACTCTTCGCGACCCTCTGCAGTACCCACCCTCGGCATGGGGCCTCTGCAATGAAAACGCGCTATGCGCACGACTATCTGTGCCTGCCTTCCCTCTTGCAGCGCCAAGGGTACAGCACGGAGATGGTGATCGGGCAGCATCGGGATCTCAACCGGCTACAGACGTTTTTTTCGCGAAACGGGTTGCAGCAATTGCTGGACGAGGGCGATTTCCCCCCGCGGGCCGAGCGGACCGGACTGGGGATTGCCGACGCCGCCCTGTTCGATCTCTGTTACGAGCGGATCCAACAGCGCCAGGCAGCGGGCAAGCCGTTCTTTCTCACCACTCTCACGCTGTCGACACATCATCCCTTTGCCGCGCCGGCTCGCCATGAAGATGTCCGTGCGCTTCAGCAACAGGTGACCGACCAGTATGTCGGGGCGCTTCGGTATACGGATCTTGAATTGGAGCGCGTGTTCACCAAGCTGGTTCGCGAGGGACTGTTACGCAATACTGTCGTCGTAATCGTCGGCGATCATGGGCGGCATGAATCGGTCGGGAGCACCGATGTCGAGCGGAAAGCCGGTCATTTTGCCTCGCCGATGCTGATATGGATGGATGAATCGTTGCGCACGCCTGCCACATACCGCCCACGGACGGTGTCGACGATCGCGAGCCATGTGGACGTCACGCCGACGCTCTTGGCCTTGAATGGATTGATGCCGGCGGTGGCGCCGTTTGCTGGACATGATCTCACCTGTCTTCTCGTGCGGGACTGTTTGCCCGACCAGGTGGCCTATCTGACGAGTGTCTACGACAATCTGGTCGGGTTGGCCAGTCGTGACGGTATTCTGATGTACTCGTTTCTTTCGGAGAGGGTTCAAGAGACGAGTCTGACGTTCGAACTCCGGCCGGAAGTGCAGGAAGGTCTGCGACCTCCCAGCGCCACCCGCTATCGGGAGTTACTGGCGCTCTACGAAGTGTCGAATGTGGAACTTGATTCCAATCGCCTCTGGTCCTGGCGACAGTTTGGGCCACAGCTATGAGAAAGTGCCGGTATTTTCGTGTGTAGGAAGGTGGACTGTCCGCTCGAAGAGGAATCGTGACCATGAACCATACACCGATATCGGCCGTGGTCATTGCCTACAATGACGAACCCAACATGCGGGCCTGCCTGGAATCCATCACCTGGGCAGATGAGATCATCGTGGTCGATTCTCACAGCACCGACTCCACTGCACGAATCAGCCGCGAGTTCACCGACAAGGTCTATCAACATGACTTTCACGGCTTCGGCCGTCTGCGAAACGAGGCCCTCGCGCATGCCATGCACGACTGGGTGTTCAGTTTGGACACCGACGAGCGGGCAACGCCGGAATTACGAGATGAAATCGGGCAGGTATTGGCCGCCGGTCCGAAGGCCGATGCCTACTTCGTCCCTCGCAAGAACTATTTTCTCGGGCGATGGATCAAACATTGCGGATGGTTTCCCGATTACCGACAGCCGCAATTATTTCGCAAGAGCCGTCTGCGTTACCGAGACGAACTGGTCCATGAA
>JACCYV010000256.1 GCA_013696305.1 Nitrospira sp. | reverse complement strand
GATAGGGAGGTCCTCTTGCCCCAGGTGCACACCATCCGCTTCTACGGCCAGGGCCAAGTCACAGCGATCATTGACGATCAATAAGGCGCCGACCTCTGAGGCGGCCTGCCGCAGCGCACGTGCGCGGAGGTATGCCTCGTTCATCGTGGCCGCCTTATCGCGGTATTGAAAGAGACGGATTCCGTGAGATGCGGCGTCTCGAAGAAGATCGCTCAGTGGACGGTCCGAACGGACGGCGGGGTCGAGGATGAGATACAACCCCTTCAGGTGCTGCTGGAGGATGGACTGAGACGTGGAGCGCTCCCTGGTAGTATGTGTCGGTTAGGACGATTGATTGGCGAGAAAGCGATCGAGGAAGGTCGTGGACACATGGCCCTTTTGAAAATCGGGATCGTTGAAAATTCTCCGGTGGAGCGGAATCGTGGTCTTGATGCCCTCGATCACGAATTCATCCAGCGCGCGACGCATCCGGGCCATCGCTTCCTGGCGGTCACGTCCGTGGGTGATCAATTTGGCGATCAGAGAGTCGTAGTAGGGCACGACGACGGCGTTCGGCTCCATCGCGGAATCTACGCGGACGCCGAAGCCGCCGGGGGCGGAATATTTCGTGATCTGGCCGGGGCACGGCGTGAACTTTTCCGGATCTTCGGCATTGATGCGGCACTCGAAGCTGTGCCCGGTGAGTTTGATGTCCGGTTGTTTGAACGACAGCGTCATGCCTGAGGCGATCCGGATTTGCTCCTTGACGAGATCGATGCCGGTGACCATTTCCGTGATGGGGTGCTCGACTTGAATGCGCGTGTTCACTTCCATGAAGAAGAAGTTCCGGTCTTTATCGAGCAGGAATTCCACCGTGCCGACGTTGCAATAGCGAATGGCTTTGACGGCTTCAACCGCTACCCGGCCGATCTCGCGCCGCAACCGTTCATCGATCGCCGGCGAAGGGGTTTCCTCGACCAGTTTTTGGTGACGGCGCTGGATCGAACAATCCCGCTCTCCAAGATGCACGACATGCCCGCGATGATCACCCACGATCTGGACTTCGATATGCCGGGGTTCGAGGAAGTACCGCTCCAGATAGACACCGTCATGACCGAAGGTGGATTTTGCTTCGGCCTGTGCCGCTTGAAACGCCCGTGCCAACTCCTCGGGTTTGTTCACCACGCGCATGCCGCGTCCACCGCCTCCGGCCGACGCTTTGATGATGACGGGAAAGCCGATGATTTTGGCGGCCTCCAGGGCATCCTGTTCACTCCGGAGTTCGCCGGGACTGCCGGGCGTTACCGGGAGGCCTCGTTTCGCCACGACCTCGCGCGCTTTGGATTTGTCGCCCATCAACGCGATGTTTTCCGATGTGGGACCGATAAACTTGACCCCGATCGATTCGCAGACTTCCGCAAAGTGAGCATTCTCCGAGAGGAATCCGTAGCCCGGATGAATCGCATCGGCACCGGTCACCTCGGCCGCGCTTAAGACGTTGGGAATATTGCGGTAGCTCAACGCCGCTTCCGGCGGGCCGACACAGACGTGTTCGTCCGCCGCCCGCACATGAAGGCTGGCGACATCCGCTTCGGAATGGATCGCGACGGTCTTGATACCGAGTTCTTTGCAGGCTCGGATGACCCGGAGTGCGATTTCTCCGCGATTGGCAACCAACACCTTTTTAAACACGACGGACTCCGGCTTGGGTCATGCTGTGAGGCGACATATTCATTCCGGTTTGGATTGCATCTGCTGAGAGGCCACCGGGGCCTGGTGCATTGTTCGGCATTCGCCGTAGGACAGTCGTGCAAAATGGAGGAACGGGTCTCCGGCCAGTCTCGTCACGAACTCTGATGACCCGGGCGGTTAGGGCGTGGCGTTGGGGTCCACTAAAAAGAGAGGTTGTCCATATTCGACCGGCTTCGTACTCTCCACTAAAATGCTGGTGATTCGTCCGTCAACCTCGGACTCAATCTCGTTCATGAGCTTCATGGCTTCTACAATACATAGGACCTGGCCCTTCTTCACGTAATCTCCCTCTTCGACGTAGGGGTCCGCATCGGGTGAGGGGGAGCGATAAAAGGTGCCGACGATGGGAGAGGTAATCGTGACCTGGCCGTCGGTGTCTGTCGACGGATGCGCTTGCGCTGCGGACGCGGCACCGGGCGGGGTCGCCTGATTGGGAACGGTTTCCACCGTCTGGACCGGTGTCATTCGGAGCGCCGGCTCGTGCCGGATCCGGATTCGCATTCCGGCACGCTCGATTTCCAACTCAGTCAGGTGATTACGCTTGAGCAAGTCCGCCAAGTGCTGAATCTGAGCGGTCTGGTCCGGTGACAACAGCATCTGATCAGGTCCCGGAGATCGGGGCGCGAACGCGCTCGGCAATACGATCGGTTTCCCGGCGTCCCGGCGTTTTCCACCCTTCTTGCGTGATGGACTCAACGCACGCGCTCCACAAATTCACGAGTCCTGGTATCGATACGGATGGTCTCTCCCACTTCCAGGTACAGGGGAACCTTAATCGTTGCACCGGTTTCGACAATGGCCGGCTTGCTGCCGCCAGAGGCCGTATCGCCGCGGACACCGGGCTCGCCGTCGACCACCTTCAGTTCGATAAAATTCGGCAATATGACCGCAATCGGACGGTGTTGATAGATGAGGATTTTCGCGATCATATTTTCTTTGAGCAGATCCGCATTACTCCCCAGCTGGCTTTTTTCATAGGTCGACTGTTCGTAGGAGGCCGTATCCATGAAGGTATAAGAGTCGTTGGTGGCATAGAGGAATTGCATGTCGCATTCCTCGAGGTCGGGATCCTCGAACCGTTCCCCGGAACGGAAGGTCCGGTCAAGGACGTTGCCCGTGATATAACTTTTCAGTTTTGTCCGTACGAATGCCCCGCCCTTTCCAGGTTTGACGTGCTGGAATTCCACAATATAGAAGGGCTGGCCTTCCACCATCAAACGGCTGCCGTTTCGAAATTCTGCGGTCGAAATCACAAGCACACTCCTTGGTGCGCGGTCACCGGCGCGAAGCCGTAGGTTTTCTGTTCGATACCGATCGCGACGGCTTACGATCGACGCCGAGATGTGCGATAAGCCCCTCCATCGCCAACAGATAGCCGGTCGGGCCGAATCCGGATATGTGTCCCAGAGCGACACCCGCGATGAAAGAGTGATGGCGGAACTCCTCCCGCTGATAAATGTTCGAGAGATGCACCTCAACGGTCGGCAGGTCGACGGCGGCAATGGCATCCCGAATGGCGATGCTGGTATGCGTATATCCGGCCGGGTTGATCACAATGCCATCGAAGTGGCCCCTGGCGTTTTGAATCCAGGTGACCAGTTCTCCTTCCAAATTTGTCTGTTTGGTTTGCACGGCAATCCCCAGCGTGCCGGCGTGACGGGTGATGCTCTTGTCGATGTCTGTCAGGGACACCTGTCCGTAGACGGATGGTTCTCGTGTCCCCAAAAGATTGAGATTGGGCCCATGAAGCACAAGTAGCCGCAGCATGTATCTGTCGCGCGTCTCAGTTATCCTTAGGCTGCAGTGGATAAGAATGCCAGCAGCGGCGGCATTCTAGCAGGCTGTCCGAGAGGGGTCAAACGCTCTTGAGGGAATGAAACAGGCAGGTGGAATCGGCTACATTCGAACAGTGCCGGTCTTGCGTTGTGCCTGAATGGTTCGCAGCCAGGCTTCCAGGCGCGCGACCGTCGCCGCATGTTTTGGAACAGACGGTTCAGACGCCGCTGCTGAGGTCGGTTCATGTGAAGTCACAGCGGTGTAGGGCGTGGAATTTTGTCCCATGACGACAGGTGTTGAGACCTTCCCCGTTTCCGGCCTGGTTTCACCACCGGCGCGTTTCTTGTCGCGTTTGGTTTGCGGGGGATCGTTCGGTGCGCCGGTGATGCTTCGTTTGATGGAAAGCGCCTCTTCATCGAACGAATTGGCGCTTAGAATTGCGGTGCAGGAGCGCAGCGCCAGATCCGCCTTCCCCTCGGCGTTGTAAAGTTTTGCCAGAATACGATGGGCGCGAAGATTGTCGGGACGTTGCTTGACGACTTCTTCGAGGATCGCCTTCGCCTTCACCGGTTGACCCAGCTGATCGTAGACTCGACCCAGTGCTGCCATGGCAGTCACAAAACCTGGATAGGCCTTGAGGCCGTCTTCGAGCACGGCCGCAGCTTCCTGCCACATGCCGGCCTTGATGTATTCATCCGCGAGAGGAAGAAACGCTTTGGAGCGGGGATCTGTGGCCAAGGCGGTCGCCAGACGGTCAATTTCAATGGCGATGGAAGGATCGATACGCGACGATGCAGCCACGCCCTACCCCTTGCGAGACGTTCGTGTTCGCGACGGTTTCTTCGACGATTGCGGAACGATCTGCAATGCCAGCATACGGTCCAAAATCCGATCGGCGAGCTCACGCTTGGATAACAACGGCAGCATCTCGGTGTGTCCCCCGCGGTTCAGCAGGATTACGTGGTTGGTGTCTGACCCGAATTCAGACCCCGCAGCCGTCACATCATTGGCGACCAGCAGATCAACGTCCTTAGCATGCAGCTTTTCCTGCGCATGGGCAAGCAGATCCTCGGTTTCCGCCGCAAACCCCACGAGCAATTGAGTCGTTCGGCGGCCGGACAGCTCACGAAGGATGTCATCCGTCTGTTCAAGTTTCAGGTTCATAGTCGGACGGTCATGTTTTTTGAGTTTCCGGGAGGATGGCAGGGCGGGACGAAAGTCCGCAACTGCGGCGGTCATGATGACCGCCTCGCTCCAGGCAAACCGGTTCAAAACGGCCTCCCTCATCTCATCTGCCGTGGTCACGGAGCAGAGCTCGACTCCGCTGGGAGGCTGAAGTGCCGTGGGACCGGAGACCAGCAGGACGTCGGCACCCCGCTTCTGAGCGGCCTCGGCAAGGGCATATCCCATTTTCCCCGACGAACGGTTGGAAATGAATCGCACCGGATCGATCGCTTCCTGGGTGGGGCCGGCAGAGATCAGAACACGACGGCCGGCCCAATCCCGACGTGGATGCGTGGCTGATTGGAGGGCGGTCAGAATGGTCTGCTCCTGGGCCAGCCGTCCCGGCCCTGCGCGGTCTGAGGCCAGCGATCCTTCTTCGGGTTCCACAATCACCGCTCCGCGCCGTCGAAGTGTCGCGACGTGTTCCATCACGGACGGGTGTCGCCACATATCACCGTCCATCGCCGGTGCGAAAATCACCGGACACTGAGTCGTCAAGAGCATGGTGGACAAGAGATCGTCAGCGAGGCCGAGCGCGGCCTTGGCCAGACAATTTGCGGTGGCCGGTGCGATCAGGATGGCATCCGCCTGCTCCGGAAGAGAGAGGTGCAGCATTTCCTGGTGGGCTTCGAACAGTTCCGTCGCCACATGGGCGCCGGACAACACTTCGAATGTCAGCGGAGTGACGAATCGGCAGGCTCCCGCCGTCATCACGACGCTGACGGCGGCGGATTCGTGGCGAAGCAGACGCAGTAGACCAACGGCTTTATAGGCGGCAATACTCCCGGTGACGCCGAGCACCAGACGTAGACCAGTGAGAGAGCGGCCGGTAGTCTGCACGGAAGGGGGCTACTCCTCGCCCTCCGGGGCGGCGGGCTTGACCGCATCATCGACGTAGACGCTCAATTCTTTCTTGATTTCCTTCGCGTCTTCTCCGGTCATCATGGCCAGGCGCTCCGTCTCACCATCTTTCACGCGCTTCGATTCCTTGATCGCGTCGCGGGCTTCCTTTCCAATGAGAAACTTCACCTTGTGCCGCAGGACTTCATCGAGCGCGATGCTGGTTTCTTTGGTGAATTTAGACGCGCCGTTCATGCGCGCGCCCTGGACCAGCTGCTTGGCACGTTGTGCCGCGATGATCACCAGGCGGTGTCGTGAATCGAACTCGCCGGCGGCATATTCCGGTAACAGCGTTAACATTTCAACCATGATGCGTGTGCTCCTTTGATGGGGGGGCCAGAGATGAATTCGCCTGCTTTCCTGGTTTGTCGAGAATGAATTTTTCTTCCAACCAGGTCATGTTGAGCCGTTTCGTCTTGATCCGTTCTGCGAGGAAAATGCTTTCGAGTTCTTTGAGGGATTGTGCCAGATCGTCGTTTCGAACGATATAATAGTACTCCCGATAACTCCACACCTCTTCTTTCGCCTTCTGCAAGCGACGTTGAATTTCATCGGGCGAGTCCCCGGCCCGGTTCTGAAGTCTCGCCCGGAGCGTGTCGAACGACGGCGGGAGAATAAAAATGTAGACGGCATCCTCAAATTTTTTCTTGACCGAGCGTGCCCCTTGCACGTCGATTTCAAGCAGCACATCGATGCCCTGTTCCATTTTTTCAGACAGCATTTTGCGGGGGGTCCCGTACAGGTTGCCGTAGACCTGTGCCCATTCGACGAATTCATTGCGATCGATCATCTGCCGGAATGCGTCCTCATCGAGAAAATAGTAATCCTGTCCTTCCACTTCTCCCGGGCGTGGCTTGCGTGTGGTGTAAGAGATCGAGTGCCAGAGACCGG
>JACCYV010000245.1 GCA_013696305.1 Nitrospira sp. | reverse complement strand
TTTCGTGCGCAGCGGCATTCGCAAGGCGGCCGAGCGGAGGGCTCGCAAACTCGGCCTGAAAGAAATCGATTCCGATCACCTCACGACGTTCCGCAATCAGGCCATGATGAAGGCGGTGAAACGGATCCGGTCGTTTGGTTATAACGAACTCACCTTCGACGCATTTGATACGGCCTTGCAGAAAACCAAGCGTCTTCAGGGCAACGATCAAGCGGAAAAAAGACTACAGGAAATTCGTTCCCACTTCAGCGATCCCGATACCAAAAAACCAGACGGTGGCACGCTCGGTGCCGACCTGATGGGTCGCTTCCGGAGATTTCTCAAGGGGGAAGGATCACTCTAGCTCGAATATTGAAAGGCCCATGTTTCCTCCCACCTGACACATCCTCGCGCACCCTTCCTCGCGAACGTGTGGTCTTCCACATCCGATTCAAATGTGTGGTATGCCTCGATTCGGCGGAATATGTTGCCTGCACTCGCGGGGAGAGCATCGGAGCCATGCTGACGTTTAAGAGAAGCCGTCCAGAAGCCATGCGCCTTGCTACCAGGGCAACCCACAGAATGTGGTGGCCTATGGGTTGCTCGAAAAGGTCGCGAGGGCTGGTAACGATGCCTCGCGCTTAGTGAGATTCGACGGCGGCAGGCCAGAATTTGTGCCGGATTTGAGGCAGCGGTTCACTGTCGAAGTTGGGAATGTCGTAGAGGCAACGGTCAATCGTGGACACCTCGTCCTCTGTAAGTTCCAATTGTACTTGCTTCTTCCAAAACTGATCCAGCGCCAAATAATCGTTCGAGGTTGGCTTCTCGGCCAGGAGCGATTGCATCTGCTTGAAGCCTCCCGTATCGACACCGGCCACGCGCCCGTTATTGCGATCGATACACCACTTCAAGACCTCTGCCACGCCGTACATCGATAAAGGTATATGGACTTTTTTACTCATGAGCACCTCCTCCAGACTTGCCGGCATTGTAGCCTAAGACTTTGCATATTTTCAAAGGGGCGAAAGGCCTATGCAGGAGCCGGTACATTCGGCAGAATCCCTGCGTGATCTCCGCCTCACGGTGTCTGTCGTGGTTTCATTGCGAAGCGGGATAAGCCTCTGTATACTCCGCGCCAACGCATGAGAATCGGGAGCGGCGAAGCATGGACTTGGCCGAAATGTCATGCCTTGTTTATCGAGAGGGATATGAGCGGAAGGTTCCTGGTCCTCAGGATGCCATCAAGGGGTATGGGTCTCGTGCTGCTGGCCGGCTGGCTCGTACTTTCCGCCTGTTCGAAGTCCGATCCGTACGTCCCGCCTGACCCGTTTTACTATTTTGCCAGTTATCCCGTGGGCAAGAATCCGACGACTGTAACCACGGCCGACCTCAATCGCGATCAAATTACAGATCTCATCACGACGAATATTTCGAGCAACACGATTTCGCTTCTGTTGGGTATTGGCGATGGAACATTTCGCGAGCAGGTTCAGGTGAGGGTGTGCCAGGAACCGCGGTCCCTGGCCATCAACGATTTCAATCACGATAGTCAACTTGATCTGGTGCTCGCCTGCTCGGGCAGCGATCAGGTTTCGATCATGTACGGTCGAGCCAACGGCAAGTTTGAGGAAGGACCGCAGTATCCGGTGCATCGCACGCCGGTGTCCGTCGCCAGCGAGGATATCAATGGCGACGGCCATCCCGACTTGGCCGTGGCCTTGCGCAACGACAAGGTCAAGATATTTCTGGGGAACCTCAGGGGAGAGTTCCGCCCGGGGGTTCAGTATGAGTATGGCGACACACCCACTTCAGTGGCCCTCAAAGATCTCAATCAGGACGGTAACCCGGACTTGATCGTGACGAATGGGGGGCCGATGTTGAGTGCCGTGTCTGTCTGGGCCGGCAACGGTGACGGGACTTTCCGGGACCCCAAAGATTATAAGACCGGTCGGCGGCCATTAGGCGTCAGTTTTGCCGATTTCAACAATGACAGCCTGCTCGATCTGTTGGTGATCAATGGCGAAGGGGATAGCTTTACGACGTTTTTGGGCAATGGTGATGCGACGTTTCAGCGGGGGAAGGATTCCGGCGCCGATGCCAGTCCGAACTTTGGAATGGCGCGCGATTTCGACGGTGATCATATCGCCGATGTGGCCATCGTCAATCTACAGTCCACCGACCTCTCAATTCTCTTTGGATGGGGAGACGGCACCTTCAGATATCCCCCGCGAAATTATCGGACAAAGGCCGGCCCGTTTGCCGTGGCAAGTTATCGCGTCTCTGCCGACAACGGCGAGGAGCCAGGCCTGGTAACGGCCGACAATGGTGCCGGGAGCGTGTCGGTATTCTTACATCGTGGAAGGAAGGGACAGATTCCAACCAACCGTGTGACGGAGTAAAGACGATTTATGTTCGAACCGATTCAACCGAAGAGGGAGATAGGCGGATTGCTTGACACCTCCGTAGGCCTCGGCTAGAGTTCGAAAAGGCTGCCGGACAAGGAGCCGCGCCATTTTTCAGCCACCAAATCGTGGAGCTTCGTGCGATCGTTCTTATGGTGGTTTTGTATGGGCTGCCTGACGACGCTGGCAGTCTTGATGGTACAAGGCGGGGTGCGCGATCTGGTCTCCGGGACCAATCCGACGGGCAGCGCAGATGCGCTCCTCTCCTTTGGCACCACAATCTTCGGGGGCGGACTGTTGGCCGGCTGCCTCGCCCTCATCCTCAATCGTCTCCGCTAACCAGAGTGACGACGTTTGTATCGGTCCGGGGTGTGATCGAACTTCCGTGGACCAGCTCGAAAGGACTTCGATCGTGCGATGCACTGCCTGAGATGCAAAGGATTCATGATGGTGGAGCGTCACTATACGCTGATGAATCGACGTCTCTACGCGCGCTGCCTGAACTGTGGATTTTGGATCGACCTTGCCGATTTACTACGGTTCTTTCATAAGGTTATCGAAAGCAGCTTGCGTGGTGCGAAAGTGCGAGAAACCTATACCCTGTGAGGCCGGATTCTCCGGGCCCACGAGAAAGTATCCACGATCCGCATGAAATATTCACATGGGCTGTCGATGTGTGTCACTGCCGTGCTGGTCCTGTTTTCGACGATATGGAGCGACCCCGTCTCGGCGCTCGACGTCGATGTGGACGACGAAGTAATCACCGTTCCTTTTGATCCCAGACCGGTTCCTTCGGCCAAGCAAACGCAACATACGCTGCGATGGCGGCATGTTCCGGCCCACAGTATTTTACTCAAAGAATTGAAAACCGGGACGACCCTCTATCGATTTGAGAGCGAAAAGAAACTGTCACCGGCCAGTTTGACCAAAATTATGTCTGCTCTGGTCATCCTGGAATATGGTCATCTCGATGATGAGGTGACGGTGAGCCCGAAGGCGGCGCGTGCACACAAGACGCATCTGCGTCTACGGACAGGCCAAATTTTTCGACTGGAAGACTTGCTGAAGGCCATGTTGATTGTGTCCGCAAATGACGCCTGCCTGGCGGCCAGCGAACATGTCGCAGGAGACGAAGCGCGTTTTGTCGATCTCATGAATGCGAAGGCGGCCGCGCTTGAATTACACAATACCCATTTCAACAATGCGTGCGGATTTGATGCGCCCGGGCACTATTCGACAGCTGAAGATCTTGCAAAGCTGAGCGAAATCGCCCTCCACCATCCAGTCTTCAACGAGCTGGTCCGCGAAGAGCGGGAGATCATTATGCCGATCAACGAGCATCGCGCTTACGTCTTGCGCACGACCAACCGTCTCTTGGGACGTATTCCCGGCGTGCAAGGCGTCAAAACGGGGTTCACCTCCAAGGCCGGCCGATGCCTCATTGCTAAAGTGTCGCAGGACGGCAGCGACCTCCTGCTCGTCATTCTCAACTCCAAACGTCGTTGGAATACTGCGACGAGCCTCATCAATTACGGACTTCGGCTCAACTACAGCCGGGCCGGTCTGCCCCGATAGGTTATTGGCTGGTTGAGAGACCCCTTCGATCCCCTGATTCATACCGTGTACCCAACTAGTGTATGCTCGTAGGCGGTTTATGGATTATTCTGAATAGAGTCCGGTTGCGTGGAGAGAGGGCAAGCGGTTGCGAAGACACCACATGATTAAAGTAAGGTTGAGACGGGAGGGAAATTCAGTGGGGAATCGAAAACTCCACGTTGACGTCCTTGCCCAGGTAGTTCACCTGGAATCCCTGCTTGTCATAAGCGAGCATCGCTCCCATCACATTTTCGTCGCCGTAATCTTCCTTCCCGAGTAATTTGCGCACATCGTCCGGGCTCTCGCTATTCAGCACATTGCGGAAGATCCCGCGTGTCTTATACGCGAAGCGATTGTTGATGAAAATCAGATCGACTTTGCCGTCCTGTACCCGAACCCCGGCCATTGGGCCGGTTGGCTTTCGTTGATCGAGGAGAAAAATGAACGTGGCTTCTTGTTCGGCCTTGATGCCTGGGATTTTTTCATTCACCAATACATCCAGGGCCTTCCCTTCGGCATCTCCCAACTTGACGCCGAACAAAGAGACGTCTGGGCTCGCAATTACTTTGGGGTCGGTCAGGTCGTTTTTACTCAGTTCATACGACTCGGCGTTCACTATGACAGCGAGGCAAAAGGAACTTATCGCCGCCATGATGGCCGTGAACGCCCGCTTGCGCTGCATCATGAAAGCCTCCTTAGAAACTGGTCGTTACAGATCGGATCGTCCTGAGATGAATGTCTGTTTCGGTGGGATGGCTCAGACGACAGGGTATTTTATCCAACGGGCGGTCTCACTTTCAAGATAGCCTCAAGATAGCCGCTGTAGATCTGCCTCTCGTCGCGTAGACCGCGCAATCACCCACGCATTGGATCGCCTCCGCCGGCCGTACGCGCCCGTAACTTCTTTTCCATCGGCTGCTTGGAATAGACTGCAACTCCTTCATGCTGATTTGACGGAGTTGCGCAAATTCTTCAGCCGCCAACCTACGGTAGCGTTTGGTGAGATAGGCTAACCCGACGGCGTGTACCACCTGCGGGCGAACTCCTGCCTTGGCAGATTCGGTCTCGACCATTTTTCCCGCATCCCCGTGGTCGAGGCGCGCGCGTCCAAGACCTCGTTGGCGCCCTCGATACGTTCAATGTGCCCGCAGAGGAGAAACGCG
>JACCYV010000236.1 GCA_013696305.1 Nitrospira sp. | reverse complement strand
CCTATGTCGAAAACTTCAGTAACTATAATGCCGCCTATGGCTCCATTGCGGGAGTCATCGTCCTCATGTTGTGGCTCTATTTGACCGGAGTCGTGATGTTGCTCGGAGGAGAGATTAATGCTCGAATCGAGGAGGCGGCGGCCTCTCTCCGTTCATCCCGGGTCCGAGTGCCCCAGGTGAGCCCGGCCGGCACCGACTCCTAGCAGCTATAGTGAAAACCTGTGTGGAGGTTCTTGGCGACCCTTGCTCCATGATATGAGATCGCGAAAAGTCACATATGCAGGATGTTCAGAATGGCCGTCCAGCGCGGCCCCAGCAGGCCAAGCGTATTCAGACGAAAGGGAACAGGCCCCTTCATGAACCCCGACTACCCGGATTTGCTGACAGAAGAGAAGACGCCCTCGCCGACTGGACAGATGTCCATCCCCCCTCCTACCGATCGACACCTGTGGGAAATCACGCCGATCAGAGACCTGCTCTGGGCGGGGGGCATTCTCTTTCTGCTCTGGTTCGGCTATTACCTGCGCGGAGTCTTCACCCCCGTGCTGATCGCATTGATGCTCGCCTATCTGTTCAACCCGCTGATCAGACGCGCGGAAGTACAATGGAAGATTCCCCGTCCCGTCACGGTTTCCCTCGTGCTGTTGTTCTCGGCGCTGGTAATGGGAGGACTGATTACCTGGCTGGGGCCGCTTCTCGCTGAACAAGTCCAGTCTTTTGCAGAGCGGGTGCCGGGTTATATTCAGAGTATTGCGCAACATTATCACGTACGTCTCGGCGATTTTTCAGAACCCTTATCGGCCATTGCCACGAGCCTGAAAGATGATCCACTGTCGATCCTGAGGCCGGTGTTTTCAGGCACCGGACAGGCGTTTGGAGTCCTCGGGACGGTCATCGGTACCACGACCGCCGTCGCCCTCGCGTTCGTTTTAATCCCAATTTATTTCTTTTTCTTCGCCTGGCAGTTCGACAGCGCGCTCACACAGGTCAAGCGTTACATTCCAGCGTACTATCGTCCCATGGCACGGCAAATCGTGCGACGGATGGACCATGCAGTCAGCGGCTTTTTTCGGGGACGCTTGACGATCGCGCTGGGCTCCGCGGTGCTGTATTCGCTGGGGTGGGCGCTGACCGGAATACGCTATTGGTTTCTCCTGGGTCTCATCACCGGCATCCTCACCATCATTCCCTATGCCTCGTTGATCGGCTGGCCATTGGCCATTCTCTTGAAGTATTTGGACGTGCTCCCAACCGGGACGGGAGGCTTCGACTACATGGCAGTCCTTGTCTGGCCGTCCCTAGCCTATCTTGTCGTACAGTTCATCGAAAGCTGGATGCTCACACCGTGGATTCAGAGCCAATCGATGGACATGAATGCCGTGACGGTGTTGATCGTAGTGTTTATCGGCGGCGCCTTGGGTGGCTTTTACGGACTCCTGCTTTCCATTCCCGTGGCGGCCTGCCTCAAGATTCTCTGCCAGGAACTGCTCCTGCCCCAGCTCCAACGCAGAGCCGCTTTGCCCCAACCCTCTAGTGGAAATCGAAAGGTAACCGAATGACCACCACCGTAGCGGATTTACTGCTTCAACGATTGATCGACTGGGGCGTCAATACGGTATTCAGCCTGCCGGGTGACGGCATCAACGGCCTCTATGAAGCGCTCCGCACGCATCAGAATAAAATCAGGCTGATCCTCGTGCGGCATGAAGAGTCCGCCGCGCTTGCCGCCTGCGGCTATGCCAAGTTCACCCGCCGGCTGGGCGTGTGCCTCGCCACATCGGGGCCGGGAGGCATCCACCTGCTGAATGGCTTGTACGATGCCAAATCCGATGGTCAGCCGGTATTGGCCATCACCGGCCACACGTATCACGATTTGATCGGAACGCATTACCAACAGGACGTGAACCTGGACAAACTTTTCAGCGATGTCGCCGCCTATAGCGAGCGGGTGATGGGTCCGGCGCATGTCGTCAATGTGGTGGATGAAGCCATCAAGACGGCGATCTCCAGGAGGACGGTCGCGCACCTGACGATTCCGAAAGACATACAGGATTGGAGCGCGGAGGACCAACGGTCCAAGGGCAATGTCCCGCAGCATAGCGGCGATATTTACAGTGATCCGCTTCCTCTTCCTCCCCGAACCCTGCTCGACAAAGCAGCCGCCATGATCAATGCCGGATCGAAAATTGCCATCCTGGCCGGGCGGGGTTGCCTGGGTGCCAAGTCAGAAATCCTGCAACTGGCTGAGATGCTCGGAGCACCGATCGTGAAACCGCTGTTGGGGAAGGGCGTGGTGCCCGATGATCATCCGCTGACCACCGGCGGCATCGGACTCCTCGGTACCGCCCCGTCACAGGAAGTCCTCGAGGCATGCGACACCCTCATCATCGCCGGCAGCAGCTTTCCCTATTTGGAATTTTATCCAAAACCCGGGCAGGCCCGAGCCATCCAGATCGACTTGGACGCGGCTCGCATCGGTCTCCGGTATCCCGTCGAGATTGGACTCGTCGGACATTGCTGGGATGTACTCCGCGCTTTGCTGCCTCTATTGCAAACCCGATCCGATCGTGCCTTTCTCAACCAGGCACAGGGATGGATGACGCAATGGAACGAATTGATGGAAGAGCGCGGAACCCGCATGGATTCTCCGCTCAAGCCTCAGGTGGTCGTGCGCGCCTTGAATGAATTCATCGCCGATGACGCCATCATTTGTTGCGATACCGGGACCGTCACCACCTGGGTGGCCCGTCACATCAAGATCAAGGGCGAGATGGAGTTTTCGGCCTCAGGTACCCTGGCGACGATGGGGAACGGGCTTCCTTACAGTTTGGGAGCCGGCATCGCCTATCCGGGGCGGCAAGTCGTCTGTATCGCCGGCGACGGCGGTTTCACCATGTTGATGGGTGAGTTAGCCACGCTGGTGAAGTATGCCCTGCCGGTCAAAATCATCGTGCTGAAAAACAACCTCCTCGGCATGATCAAGTGGGAGCAACTGGCATTCGAAGGCAATCCGCAATACGGCGTCGAACTTCAGCCGATCGACTTTGCCGCCTACGCCACCGCCTGCGGCGCGACGGGATTGACCGTCGAAGACCCGGATCAGGTTCGACATGTCCTGCGACAGGCGTTCGCGATTCCGGGCCCGGTAGTCGTTCAGGCGGTGATCGACCCATTCGAACCGCCATTACCGGGGAAAATCACGACCGCGCAGGCCTGGCAGTTTGCGAAGGCGATGGCGCGGGGCACGGAAAATCGATGGGACCTCGTGAAGACCCTGGTAAAAAATAAAATCCGCGAAGTCATTTGAGGTAAGCTAAGTAAAAACCGGGCTTAGAGGAGGAGGGAAATATGGAAGCGATCGGTCGCACATGCTGGGCACTGGCCGAAGGGTATATTCCCAACGAGAGTCATGGCCCGGCGCCCCAAATGACCAGTCACGAAACTGTCTGCCTTCTCAATACGTCCAATGAGGATGCTGAGGTCCGTATCACAATCTTTTACGCGGATCGCGATCCCACGGGTCCCTACCTCGTGACGGTCCCCGCCCGGCGGACAAAGCACCTACGGTTCAAC
The DNA here is from genome assembly GCA_013696305.1 of Nitrospira sp. Taxonomy (GTDB): domain Bacteria; phylum Nitrospirota; class Nitrospiria; order Nitrospirales; family Nitrospiraceae; genus Nitrospira_A. The sequence continues at coordinate 5,738 of JACCYV010000236.1, read as the reverse complement.
GACCTCAGAGATCCTGCCGCGATCCCGGTCGATACCGACTATGCGAGCGTGATCGAATCCACTATTCCGATCGTGGTGCAACACACCCGTCTCGATTCTCGCCAGGCCGAGAACGCCCTATTTAGTACCGTGGCTTTCCCGGCTTGAGGGTACTGTTGAGGAACGCCGGACCGGGCGACTGGTTCGGACGAGAACCCCCCCACCAGCGCAAGATCGAGGGCCAAAATTTTCGCCCTGCCTTCAGACCTGTCTTTCGGCCGCACAACCACAACGCTCCAGATCGTATGAGCGGGACCATATACTGTGCCATATCGCCTCCTTCGTCCCAGAGAGCCACACGGCCAAGGCTCATATCAGGCGGCGCGCACGACTTCCTGCGGCGTCACATGATCCGCGTAGCGATTCCGTAGAATCACTTCGTCGATAATATCGCCGCATTGAACACAGCGCATCGCCCAAAACCAGTAACCGCCAAGACTTTCACCGATATCCATACAACGTTCTCCGACTAACAGGCCTCCGCACCGGGTGCAGGACGGACACTCGCACACAGGAGATTCGAGGGTCTGTCTATTTCTGTGGACCATGGGGCTGGACATCATTGCGGTATTCATGCGGCTCTCCTTTCATCATCAAGTGATCGATTGGACGTACCCATTGTCACGATCACTGATATCAGGCCCGCGCTCCCGCCTCCACTAGCACTCCCCCCAGGTCCGTAATCAAAGCACCCTGGCACATTTTTTATTTAAGGTGACCTTTTCGGTCCTTTCGACAGTGCAAAATGGAAAGAGGAGGTATCACGTGAGAGAGGTCACCATCGTGCGAGTGATGCGCTGTTTGGCAGTAAAGTAGCCCTTCCAAGGATCCTGGCGCAGGTCATTCAGCCGATGAGGGACATTCCCGACCGTGAAATAATTGGATGGGATATCGACCGACAATTCATCCCAGGCCAACGGAACCGACACAGAGGCGCCGGCCCTGGCCCGCGTCGAATAGGCGGCGACTGCCGTGGCGCCCTTGGCGTTGCGCAGGTAATCGAGATAGATTTTATCTTTCCGCTGTTTCTTAGACATATTCGCAATGAAGCGCTCCGGAATCATCCGAACGAGATGGTCGGCCAGCGCTTTGGAGAATGCCTTTACCTCGTCCCACGTATGAACGCGTTGCAGTGGCACCACGACATGAAGCCCCTTGCCACCCGTCGTTTTGACAAAGCTGGCGAGGTTCAACTCGTCCAGTAACGTCCGTGCCAACAGAGCGCCTTCGATGACCGATTGCCAGGGGACGGCGGGGTCGGGATCGAGATCGAGGATCATGCGGTCCGGACGGTCGAGCTTGTCCCGCTTGGCTCCCCAGGTATGCAACTCCAGCACGCCCATTTGAACCAGTCCCACCAGGGCAGCGAGAGAGTCGGCGACCATATAACAGGCGGTACCACCATCTTCTTCTGGGATTTCGACCCGGCCGACCGCCTCAGGAATCCGGTCGTTCGCGTGCTTCTGGTAAAAGCATTCCTTGGTGTATCCTTCCGGACAGCGGACCAGTGTCAAGGGCCGGTCCTGCAGGTGCGGCACGATCCATTCGCTGACCGTCTCATAATATTTTGCCAAGGCTAGTTTCGTGAGGTTCAATTCGGGAAACAGCACTCGCTCAGGATTGCTGAGGGTGACGCCGGCCACGCTGGAAACACCTTTCGATGAGGACCGCGCCGGCGACGTTCCGGCTTTGGCGGAGCGACCGCGTTTTATTCGACGATCCCGAGTCTTGTTTTTGGTTGGAATGTCCGCCGTGGCTTGTGGTGCGGGGAACTCATGGAGGACCGACCGGGCATCTTTATCTTCACGTAACCCTTGGAAAGACGCTTGCCGCAGTTGGCCTTCGTTCGTCCATTCCGCAAATGCTACCTCGGCGACCAACTTCGGCGCGACCCAATGCACCCCTCGTCCATCGGCACCGCCCGGTGGATCCACGAACGGAGGTTGCGATTGTTCCAGGCTTGTAAGGCGTTTATGCAGAGCTTTGAGCGAGCGTTCCGAGAAGCCCGTCCCGGTGCGTCCGGCAAATCGAAGTTGGTCTTGCCCGTCATAGACGCCCAGGAGCAAGGCGCCGAACGCGATTCGGGAGCCGGAGGGTTCGGTAAAACCGCCGATGACGAACTCCTGCCGGCGACCACATTTGATCTTCACCCAATTGCGATTCCGGCCGGCAATATAGGAGGCATCGATCCGCTTCGCAATCAATCCTTCCATTCCATTGCGGCAGGCTTCCGAAAACGCCACGTCACCCTGGCCGGTGATGTGATCGCTGTATCGAATCAACGCCGCCGGTTCCGTGGTGGGAAAGAATGCCGCCAGCAGACGCTTGCGCTCGAGCAGAGGCGCAGGCCTCAGATCGTAGCCGTCGAGATACAGGAGATCGAACACGTAGTAAACGAGATTGCTGTCCGAGCGCACATCGAAGGCATTCTGCAAGGTTTGGAAACTGACGCGTCCGTCCGGCAACAGCGCCACCACTTCACCGTCGAACCAGGCCGTCTTGACCGGCAAGGCAGCCACAGCCGACGCAATGCGGGGAAGTTTGGACGTCCACTCGTTGCCGTTTCTTGTCAGCAACGTCGCTTTTCCATCCTTCACACGACACAAGATCCGGTATCCGTCGTACTTGAGTTCGTGCACCCACTCCTCCCCGTTGGGAGAGGCATCGACCAATGTCGCCAATTGCGGAATGATTCGTGCTTCTTGAGAAGCCTTACGGGCACGTGAGGGAAGATCCACCTTTGGAGAGGCACTCTTGGAAACAGCTCGACTCGGTTTCTCCGACGATCGATCGGATTGCCAGACACGATGGCGCCCGGCGGCGATCTGTTCAATGGTCCGGCCGCTGTCGACGCTATCCGCGAGCTTCTGTGTCACCTCGCTGTTCTTCCCTCTTCGCGCTTCCTCGTCCTTTTCCTTGATCAGCAACCAGTTTTCCTTGCCCGCTTCCTGTCGCCCGCCCATTCGCACAAGATTCCATATCCCGCGCAGTTTTTCCCCATGCAGGGTGAACTTCAACCGTCCACGGCGATAGCTCGTTGCTGGGTCTCCGATAGAAGTCCAATAACCACGATCCCACAAGAGCACGGTGCCGCCGCCGTATTGCTTGGCTGGAATGATGCCCTCGAATCCGGCATAGTCGAGAGGATGGTCCTCGACATGGACCGCCAACCGTTTTTGCGCCGGATCCAGGCTCGGTCCTTTCGGGACCGCCCAACTCTTCAGCGTGCCGTCCAATTCCAATCTGAAATCGTAGTGCAGGCGGCTCGCGGCATGCTTTTGAATGACGAATTGGAGCAGACCCTTGGCGGGAATAGATCGACCGCGCGGTTCAGGGGTCTCCTTGAAGTTCCGCTTTTTCCAATATTGCCGAAGCCCCATCGATCCCCTCGCCGCTCGGACGAACGCCCGTCAGTCGCCCTTCCTAAATTGCGGCGGCGCGGATGCCGGCGGGGGACCGCTCGGACCGGAGGATCGGCCACCGGACCCAAAGCCGGAGCCGTAATAGGGATACCCATAGTAGGGACCGCCTCCATACCCGCCAAACCCTCCGCCGTACCACCCGCCCAACCCGCCATAGGGCCCCCAGTACGAGTACGGATAGGCATACATCGATCTCCCGTAGGGATACGCGTAGGGACCGGAGCGAATCTGGGGATTGACCTCATCCCAATCCACGACGTGTTTTACATCGATAACAGGATACGTATATTCACCGTCATCCATGGCGCGGGTCACGGGTGGACTGACCTCGCCGACGACGGTCACCGGCGTGCCGGCATCGACCACCGCCGGATCGAGAAATTCTCCACCTTTGACAGCTAGAAAACGGCCTTGGGACCGTGCCCGATCTTTCGTCGGCACGGCTCCGGATCCGGTCGGAATCTGCAAGACTTCAATCTCAGTACGATCTTTCACGCGCTTACTCTTAAGCACGATCCCGCTGACCATCACGGTCTTGCCTTGATGGGCCGATGGATCGGCTTTCAGATCGGCGAAGGTGACGGACTCATCAACCTGGTTTCGAAACTGCTCCGGAAGAATTTTGTCGATCATGTCCCGTCCGGACTGATGCGCGCTTTGAGCGCATGCGGTCAGCAGGTGGGCCAGTAGACACAGCCCCGCCGCGGCAGGGCATCGTGATCCTCCCCGCCCGTTAAAAATGATACGATAGGCCCGTGACCACAATGTGGGCGTCATAATCTCCATTGAACCCGCTGTTCGATCCGAAGGCCTGGTTGAACTCCAAGGTGGTCTGACTATATTTATACTCGGTAAAGACCGCCACATAGGGCGTCACAAATGCTCTGATGCCCAGGAGTAAATTCACCGCCGACGCGACGTCGCTACTCGCGCGAGTGGTGGCCGAATCACTGATTCTCGCGATCGCCGCGCCGACACCGATGCCGGCATAGGGCTGAAAGGTGACGCCAGGGTAGCGGGCCAAAAGATTCACCCCGACATTCGTCATCCGCATATGGAACCCGGGCACGTCGTCGAGATTTTTGATGTGAGGCGTGCTATGAAAGACATCCAGCTCGACGCCGAACCAGCCGTTGCCCGGGAACATTCCGACCTTGCCGCCGAGGACGATTGAATTCTGCAGGTCAAAATCCGGTGCACGAAACCCGCTCAGCCCGCCGGTTCCACGAATATCGCTGAGTTGATCCGCCAAATTCGCCCCGAACTGCCCCGCGACATACCATTCCGCCGATGCCGTCCTGACCGGGATTATCCCTGCGATGATCAAGATACTGCCCGCAATGAGTGCCCGGATTCGATTCAATCTCATGGGTTTCCGTCCTCTTCTCATCTCTTCGGCTACTGCCGAAGCGAAAGCCCGCAGGAGCAGAGTCACAACGTGAACGCTAGTGTACGAGAGCCATGATGCCTGGAGACCTAGCGGGTACCCTAGGTGAAGGTAGAATTGCGGCTCACCCGATCAGGAGGTTTCCTAGTGGGAGAGTATAGGATTTCGGGATAGATGAGGTGGGCACACATGCCGCATACGACCAGAGTTCCATAACCGGGTTTTCTTCCATGACTCACGTCTTGCGGCAGAGCGCCGTCATCCTGTTGCTGACGGGCCTGGTGGCCGCCGGCATCGGTTTCCTCTATTCCAAGGGAAGCGCAGATTTGGCCGACCAGGACAGGCAACCCATCGCATTCAGCCATGAATTCCACGCCGGCAAGTTGGCGATCGATTGTCTCTATTGCCATCGCTTCGCGCATCAATCCCCGACGGCCGGCATTCCGACCATGAATATCTGCATGGGCTGCCATCGGAACATCGACGCCGACAGCGATGGCCACAAGACTCTTCTCGATCATTGGCAACGCCAACAACCGGTGTCATGGGTGCGCCTTCAGCGTCTTCCGGATTTCGTCTATTTCACACATGAGCGTCATCTGGCTCATGGAGTGCAGTGCGTGGATTGTCACGGGCGCGTCGACGCCACGCCCTACACGCCCCGTGCAGCGACGTATGAGATGGCTGGTGCCTTGCATGCCATCAGCAACGCGGAGCGTCCCGCGATTGCCTGACATGTCATAAGTAACCATGCCCGTGAAATCGCTCAGACGGAAAACGAAGCTGAGCCGCGAGGCCGGCAGCATTATTGTTGATGTGACGACGCCATGGATCTCAAACGACGGACATTCATGAAAGTGCTGGGGCTGGCGGCTGCCGGGTCGTTGCTG
>JACCYV010000229.1 GCA_013696305.1 Nitrospira sp. | reverse complement strand
CCAAGGCCGCGGGTCCGCTCCGGACCGATCTGAATTTTATAGGAGGCATGCGACCGTTCAAGTGCCTGCACGTCCGTGTTGGCAGCCACGAAATCGACCCGGCACAAGCCGCCGGTAATCATGGTATTGACGGCATTGCAACCGGCCCCTCCGACGCCGATCACTTTGATGCGGACGGGTGACTGCGGTTCCTCTTGGAATGAAAACATCGTGGCACCTCCCTTGACGATGGCGCGGACGCGGCATCATGCCGCCCGCGACCGTTAGAAAAATTCGAACATCCACGATCGCATGCGATCGAACACTTTCCCCAGGCCTTTGCCGTGACGAATGCCGGCGGCTTCCAAATTGTCCGCATGCTGGCGCGCATGCAGGAGCAGCCCCACGCCGGTCGCGTGCATCGGATTGCTCACGATATCGCGCAATCCACCGATGCCCGTCGGCGTGCCTCGCCGGGCCGGAAGATTCAATCCTCGCTCCGCCGCGTCCGGCATGCCTTCCAGCAAGGAGGTGCCGCCCGTGATGACGACGCCGGCCCCTAACATGCCTTCGTACCCCGCCCGGACGATTTCGCGCTTCACCAGATCGAACATTTCTTCGACGCGCGGTTCGAGAATTTCGGCGATATCGCGGCGCGTGAACTGTCGCGGCGGGCGATCGCCCACGGACGGGACTTCCACAGTCTGATGTCCATGCACCAGGTCGGTGCGGGCAATCCCATGCTGCACTTTGATTTTTTCCGCGTCGGTTTGCGAGGTCAGCAGACCGATCGCCAGGTCCTTGGTCAGATTCTGTCCACCGATCGGCAGGACCGCCGTGTGGCGGATGCTGCCGTCGAGAAAGATGGCCAGATCGGTTGTGCCGCCGCCCAGATCGACCATGGCCACACCCAACTCACGCTCTTCCGCACTGAGCACGGCTTCGCTCGACGCGAGCGGCTGGAGAATAATATCCACCACGTCGAGTCCTGCCCGGTTCACACTCTTGATGATATTCTGCGCCGACGTCACCGCGCCGGTGATGACATGCACGTTCACTTCAAGCCGGCTGCCCGACATGCCCAGCGGCTCACGGACACCTTCCTGGTCATCGACCATGAACTCACGCGGCAGCACATGCAGAATACGCCGCTCGTGCGGAATCACGGCAAGGGTCCGCGCGCTTTCCACGGCGCGGCTGATGTCGTCTCGTGTGACTTCCTGCTTCTTGAGGGCGACCACACCTTTCAGGTTTTCTCCCGAAATGTGACTGCCCGCGATGCCGGTATAGACCGAATTGATCTGCACGGCCGCCATGAGCTCAGCTTCTTCGACCGCTTTCTTGATCGACTCCACCGTACTTTCGATATTGACCACCACCCCTTTACGAAGCCCGCGCGAAGGGCAGGAGCCGACCCCGATAATGTTCAGCGGGCCCTCCTCAGGCACTTCGGCGACAATCGCACAAATCTTGGTGGTCCCGATGTCGAGTCCGACCAGGATATGATCCCGCTTAGACACTCGACTCACCCCCTTCCCCGAACAATGACGCGGTCGGCAAAGCGAAGATCGATTTCATTCGCCCGAGACCCCTCACCGTCAAACGCCACATCACGCAGCGCTGGCCGCATTTTGAGAAACCGATGCCACTGGTGATCCATGGACCCCTCGCTGAATTGAAACGTGACGCCCTGCACCACCACGATCAGATTGTTGAGGTTCCCCACATTGATGTCCGGACGTCCGCCGGTCGTCTGCCCCACCATGCGAGCCAACGCCGCGCCGACGCGGACCGCCCGCCGATCCTCAGCTTTGCCTTGCATCAGCCGCTTTCCGTCCACACCGGATAAAATCGGCAAGGTCGCGTCGTCCGTCGATCCCAGATGCGCCAGCAAAAAGCCCTCTGCGTCGGTCAGGAGATTTTCTGTCACAGTACGCACCACGACCGCCGGCGCCCGCTCCATGATATCAATGCGGATGTCGTGCAACGGCTTCAATGCCACCGTCGCATCTTTGATCCATGGATGGGTCCTGAGCCGTTCCGCCAGCCACGAAGGGTTGATGGCGTACAGGGCGGTATCAGGTTTCAACGCCAGCCGGCTGATCACTTCTCTTCTCGTCACATGATGCAGGCCATTCACGGACACCGAACGAACCAGGAACCACTCTCGCGTGAGGGGTCCCAGTTCCCGAGCCAGCACGAACAGCCCGGAACACCCGCCGACCAAGACGGTTACCGTGGCGATCACCCGCAGCGAGATCAGCAGTCCCCGTCCCAGTCGCGACCAATAACCGCATACCTCGCCACCCCGGTCGCGCTTGAAGGGAGACTCCGAACGCGCGTTTGCCCGGGGGTTTTCCTTTTTTGCACGCGCTGTGCGACGCCACCGCAGGGGCATTTCTACCTCACCGCTCGAAAGGATCCCACTCCGGCCCGCAGGAGCGCGGACCTGAGAATATGCTCGGTCAATAGGTCATAGGAGATACCGGCCTTCCCCGCGGCCATCGGCAGGAGACTCGTCTCCGTCATTCCCGGGACCGTGTTGATTTCCAGCACATACGGCTTTCTTGTGGGCGTGATACGGAAATCGACCCGCGCGGCTCCGCCGCACCCCAACACCCGATAGGTCTCGATGGCCAAGGCCCTGATCTGCCGGCTCACCGCGGCAGGCAGCGGCGCCGGACAGAGATACTGCGTCCGGCCTTTCTCGTACTTGGCGGAGAAATCGTAGAATCCGTCAGGGGCGACAATTTCAACCGCCGGTAGCCCGGTCACCGCTCCATCGCTCCCACCCAGGAGCGACACCGTCACTTCATGCCCTGGGATGAAGACCTCAACCATCGCCTCCTCGTCGTACTGATGGGCCAAACGAAGGGCCTCTTTCCACTGCGAAGGCTCGCGGACGATCGTGACTCCGATGGTGGATCCCTGACTGGCCGGTTTCACGACCACGGGCAGCTTCAACTTGCACGCCGTGAGTGTGCGTCCCAAGGTCGCGGTTGTCCCGCGCAACACCACCGTCCCGCGTGGAACCGGAATCGCATTGGCAGCCAGTTGCGTCTTGGTGACCACCTTGTGCATGCCGATGGCGCTGGCCCGTACTCCGGACCCGGTATAAGGAAGGCCCAGCGTCTCCAAAAATCCTTGCACCGAGCCGTCCTCCCCGCCTGGTCCGTGCAATGCGAGAAACACGATCTCGATCGACTGTTCCCGCAAGGTCTGGGACAGGGCCGGTCCGACGTCGATGGCCACCGCGTCGTAGCCGCTGCGCATCAGGGAACGATACACGGCCTCACCGGTCTTGAGAGACACCTCCCGCTCCGAGGACTGGCCTCCCATCAACACGCCGATTTTTGAACGAGTCAGCGGCTGCCGTTCCGTCACATCTACTCCTTCGTCGATCCGCGTCAGGCTTGACCGACCACCTTCAGCTCCAACTCCAATGCCACACCCGATGTCTTTTTTACCGCCGCACGGACTTTCTTGATCAATGCCAGGACATCCTGCGCGCGCGCGTGACCCAGATTCACCATGAAGTTCGCATGTTTTTCGGACACCTGGGCATCTCCGATCCGCACTCCCTTCAGCCCCGCCGCGTCGACCAGACGGCCGGCCGAATCCTGCGGAGGGTTCTTGAAGACACAGCCGGCGCTCGGCAACGTCAACGGCTGAGTGTCCTTGCGATACCGCAAATACTCCTTCACGGTCTTCTCAATCTGCCCATGGTACCCTGGTCTCAATTGCAGCCACACCCCCGCCACAATGCCGCGCGGCAAGTGTGCCCGCCGATAGCTGAACGGGATATCGGACGCGGGGATGTCCCGCACCCTGCCGCGTGGGTCGATGAGGCGAACGGCTTTGACTGAATCCCTCATTTCTCCCAACCGTGTCCCCGCATTCATCACGACACAGCCGGCGACGGTTCCCGGAATACCGGCGCCCCACTCAAGCCCGGCCAACGAGCGACGAACCGCATACCCGATCAGGGTCGGCAGCCCGACGCCCCCTTCTGCATAGAGCACATGATCCGACTCCTGACGAATTCCTTTAAATTTGACCAGACTGATGACGATCCCCCGAATCCCGCCGTCGCGCACCAAGAGATTTGTCCCGCCCACGGCGAAGAGTGGAATCTTGTCCGCACAGGCTTGTGCCACCACCCGGCAGAGGTCATCCACATCGGCCGGTTCAACCAGGATCTCCGCCGGCCCCCCGATGCGGAATGAGGTGTAGGACTGTAACGACGCCTCACACCTGACCGTTCCCCGGACGCCCAGAAGAATGCGTGCCCAGTCTTTCTTGCTCCTCGTCGGTCGATTCTTGCGCTCCGCGCCTGACTCCGTTTCGGACATTGCATCACGACGAGGCCGGCAACCGTTCAAGAATCGCCAGGCCCGCCTTCCAGATGTCCCCTGCGCCGAGCGTGATCAGGAGATCACCGGACTGCAAGGTCGGCAACACCTGATCCGCCAGGTTCTCCCGGCGTTCAACAAAAGTCGCGGACGGATGTCCCCCTGCCCGAACGGCCTCCACCAGTTTCTCACCGGATACGCCGGGAATCGGCTGTTCGCCGGCCGCATAAATCTCCGTCATGAACAGCGCATCCGCCTGATCGAAGGCATGCGCAAATTCCGCCATCAGATCGCGTGAACGGCTGTAGCGATGCGGTTGGAACAATACCACCACACGCCGGTCCCACCCTTGCTTCGCCGCCGCGATCGTGGCCCGTACTTCGGTCGGATGGTGCCCATAGTCGTCCACCACCATGATGCCGGCTTTCTCACCGCGTAGATGAAAGCGACGCTCCACGCCGGTAAAGGCCGCGAGCCCTTTCCGAATCAGATCGACGGGGATGTCCAACTCCATCCCGATGGCGATCGCAATCAGTGAATTCGAGACATTGTGAATGCCGGGAATGGCCAATCGAAACGGTCCCAGATTTCGCCCGCGGAAAAAGACGCGAAATTCCGAACCCCATTGCCGCAAGCTAATGTCGGTCGCATGAAAATCCGGCTTATGGTCGGCATGTTCGTGGAGCCCGTAGGTCTGATAGCGTTTGACGACGCGCGGGAGCAACTCCCGCAACCGTTCATCGTCGGCACACAGGACAGCCAGACCGTAGAACGGCACCTTGTTCACGAATTCCAGAAAACTCTCGTTGAGCCGCTCCATCGTCCCGTAGTGATCGAGATGTTCTCGATCGATATTCGTCACCGCCGCAATCGTCGGCGCCAAGCGGAGGAACGAGCCATCGCTTTCATCCGCTTCCGCAATGAGCAAATCTCCCCGTCCCAACCGCGCATGGCTCCCGAGCGCATTCACCTTGCCGCCGATCACCATCGTGGGATCCAACCCGCCTTGGGCGAGCACATTCGCGACCATCGAGGTCGTCGTCGTTTTACCGTGAGCACCGGCAATGGCGACTCCAAACTTCAAGCGCATCAATTCCGCCAACATTTCGGCTCGCGGGATAACAGGAATCTGCCGGACTTTCGCCGCGACGACTTCGGGATTGGAGGCGGCCACGGCGGACGAGATCACCACGACCTGCGCCTCACCGATATTGGACTCTTGATGGCCGACGGCAATGCGCCCGCCCAACTCTTCGAGCCGGCGAGTGGTTTCCGACTGGTTGAGATCCGAACCGCTGACCTTGTATCCGAGCGTCAGCAACACCTCGGCGATCCCGCTCATCCCCGAGCCCCCGATACCCACCAGATGAATATGTTGAATTTTTCTAAACATCGTCGCCTGCCTTAGCCCCTCTGCCCGGAACAGTTTGCGTACGCCACTCCTGTCATTCCGCCGGCCCTCCCGCTCTCGTTGTTCATAGGGCGCGAGCGCTCCCGTTGGTCTCATGGCGCCTCCTAATCACGTCATAACACTCACGCACGATGATTTCGGCCGCGTCACTGCGTCGCATGTTCCAGCTGTGCCGGCTCATGGTCTGAAGCCGCTGCGGCTCGCGCAATGTGTCCGTGATAGCTCGAGCGAGTCCTGCGCCGGTCAACTCCGCCTGCGGCAGGAGCACGGCTCCTCCGGCCCGGACCATCACTTCCGCATTGTGTAACTGGTGATTGTAGATCGAGGTCGGAAGCGGAATCAGAATCGCCGGTTTTCCGCAGACGGTCAGCTCGGCAATCGTCATGGCTCCTGCCCGAGACACCACGAGGTCGGCACCTCGAAGCACCGCCGGCATGTCGTACAAGAAGGACACCACCTGCGCCGGTACCGCGGCATGCTCATAGGCGGCAGCGACGCGGGCGCGGTCGGCTTCGCCGGTTTGATGCGTAATCGTCAGGGTGTCTTTCATCGCGCCCAGCAACGGCAACGCCTCGATGACCGCCGAGTTGATCGCCTTCGCTCCCTGGCTGCCGCCGAAAATCAAGAGATGCCGATGGATGCGTTCTTCGATGCGTCCGGCATCCGGCTCCGGCGCATCGAGAAATGCCTGGCGGACAGGGGTCCCGACCACCCTGGTCTTGCGACGGTCGAAGAACCGCACGGTCGATTCGAACGCCAGGAAGATTCGCTGCACCAGCGGCGCAACCGCTTTGTTGGCCATACCGGGAAAGGCATTGGGTTCGAGAATCACGCCTGGAATTCGTCGCAGAAATGCCGCCGCGAGCATCGCCGGACTCGTATAGCCACCGACCCCGAACACAAGATCTGCCCCCTGCGCTTTGAGAATCGTGAGCGATTGCCATAGGCTGCCCGGCAAGGTTGTCAACGCCTTCACCATCTCAATTGGCCGCTTGCCCATTAGAGGATTTGCGGCGATGCACTGCAAGGGAAACCCCTCATGCGCCAACACTTTGCGTTCGATGCCACGCGTGGTGCCGACAAACAGAATGCGCGCGGACGGATCGCACTTCAAAAACTCTCGAGCCACCGCGATGGCCGGATAGAGATGACCGCCTGTTCCGCCGGCCGCGATCACAATGTTCATGACGTGGGGACCCCGCGCTTCCGTGCACCACGCTGTCCGCCGCTTTCCCGCCCGCCCTGCCGGTCGCGAGAGATACTCAACAAGATCCCGACACCGAACAAATTGGCCACCAGCGACGACCCGCCATAACTGACGAAGGGCAGCGTCAACCCCTTGGTCGGCAAGAGTCCGGTGACTACTCCGGCGTTGACCAATGCCTGCATGCCAATCAGCATCGTGATGCCCATGGCGAGATGCCGGCTGAACGGCTGGCGCGCCCGACCTGCGATCTGAAAGCCTTTGATAACGAACAGGCCGAACAGCAATACGATCGCGACGCTGCCGGCCAGCCCCAACTCTTCTCCTACCAAGGCCAATACGAAATCGGTATGCGCTTCCGGCAGAAAGAATAATTTCTGCTTCCCCTCGCCCAGCCCCACACCGAACGATCCTCCGCTGCCGAACGCCAAAAACGACTGCGTGATCTGGTAGCCAGCACCCGACGGATCCTTCACTGAGCGTAAGAATTCCCACACGCGCTGCCGCCGGTAACTCGATCCAAAAATCAACAGCGCGACCGCAGGCAAGGCGCAGAGCGACAAGAGCCCGAGATGTTTGATGCGCGCCCCCGCCAGGAATAACAGCGTCACCACTACCAGTCCCATCACGACGACCGTTCCGAGGTCCGGCTCCAGGAGGATTAATCCGCTGAGCACGCCGAGGACAATCAACGGCGGCAACAGTCCGCGAGAGAAGCGGGTGAGCTGCTCCTGCTTCTTGCTCACATAAGCGGCCACATAGATCACCGCTACGAATTTGGTCAGCTCGGCCGGCTGAATGTTGATCGGACCGACATGCAGCCACCGTCGAGCCCCCTTGGCCGCGCTGCCTAAGGACGGCACGAGCACTAGTACCAGCAACATCGTCGTCAGAAGCAGCAGCGGGATCGCCAGCTTTTTCCAGATGACGTAGTCGATCTTCGACACGAGATGCATCACAAGCAGGCCGGTACCCAACCAGGCGAGTTGGCGTTTGAGAAAATACAAGTGATCGTGAAACCGAATCCCCGCCACAACCGCACTGGCGCTGTACACCATCACGAGCCCCACCAGAGCGAGCACGAGCGTGACGGCCAAGAGCGCGGGATCCACCGGCACACGCTTGGGTGTCCGCTGAGCCGAGGTCGACCAGGGCAACGTGAGTGTCCCGAGCGCATTCTGTCCCATCGTTCAGCTGCCGTTCCTCCCACGTCACCGCCGGCCTCAAGCCGGCAGTGCCTGCACGAGGGCCTTGAACTGCCGGCCCCGATCCTGATAGTCGGCGAACATGTCAAAACTGGCGCAGGCCGGTGAGAGTAAAACCACCTCACCGGGCTGCGCCTCGCGAGCAGCAAGCTCCACGGCGTCGCGGAGAGTCGCTGCTGGACGACACCGATCGAAATCTCCCATGGCAGCCTGGATACGGCCGGCCGCCTCGCCGATTAAAATAAGTCCCTTCACACGTTCCCGTATCACCTTTCGCAGACGGGCAAAGTCGCCTCCTTTGTCACGGCCCCCGGCGATCAGCCACATCGGCTGCTCGATACCTTCCAGGGCCTTCAACACCGCATCCACGTTGGTGCCTTTCGAGTCGTTGACATACCGGACACCCCCGCGTTCCCGAACGACTTCCAGGGCATGCTCCAAACCTGGAAAGGATCGGAGCACCATGCGAATCGCGTCGATTGAACAACCGCAGAGCAGGCCATAGGTCACCGCTGCCATCACATTTTCGACATTGTGCAATCCGATCAACCGCATGTCGCTCCGACGGCAAATCTCCTCCTGTTGTCCCCTGACCGTCGTCACGATCCGGTCGCCGTTCAGTACGGTCGCTCCCGCTACGCCAGAGGCCATGGCGCTGCTGCGGCTGAATCCCAGTACCGTTGCCTTGGTATGCTCCCGCAGCGCGGCGACCCGCGCGTCATCGAGGTTGAAGAGAGAATAATCTCCGGCCGCCTGATGCTCAAAGATTCGCGCTTTGGCTGCGAGATAGCCATCCACAGACGCATAACGATCCATATGGTCTAACGTCACGTTCAACAGGGCGGCAATCCAGGGATGGAACTGCTCGATCGTTTCAAGCTGAAAACTGGACACCTCCAGCACCACATAGTCGTACGGCGCGCCGCCCCTCGTCTTCGCCTGGATACAAGCGAGTGCAGCCTCGCTGGCGGCTATTCCCAAGTTGCCACCGACGAAAACCCGCTTTCCACTCTCCTGAAGAAACTTTCCGATCAGCGTCACCGTCGTGCTTTTCCCATTGGTGCCGGTCACGGCCAGGATGGGCGCCGTCAAAAACTGTGACGCCAATTCCAACTCGCCGATCACTCGAATCCCGCGTGCGCGCACGCGATTGAGGACGTCGAGGTGGGTCGGCACCCCGGGACTGATGACCACGAGATCGGCCCCTTCGAGCGCCGATTCGTACTGCGCGCCCACTCTCACCGCAATGCTCGTCTGATCCACCTGCGACAGGATTCCGGTCAATTCCTGCGGCTCCTTCCGATCGGCCACGGTGACTCGTGCGCCTAGAACATTCAGTAACCGCGCAGCCGCCACACCGCTCCGCGCCAAGCCGACGACGGTGACCTGTAAATCTTTGACATTCATACGGCGCAATTACCTGAGCTTCAATGTGCTCAGGCTGAGCAACGCCAGCAAAATGGCGATGATCCAGAGACGCACCACGACTTTCGGCTCGTCCCATCCTTTCATTTCGAAGTGATGATGGATCGGAGCCATGTTGAAGATGCGCTTTCCCCGCAGCTTATAGGAACCGACCTGCAGGATGACCGACAACGCTTCGATGACAAATACGCCGCCGACCAGCAACAACAGAAGTTCGTGCTTGCTGATCACGGCGACTGTTCCAAGGGCTGCTCCCAGGGGAAGCGATCCCACGTCGCCCATGAAGACGGAAGCCGGGTAGGTGTTGAACCAGAGGAAACCCAGACTGGATCCCAGCACGGCTCCCGTAAAGATGGCGATTTCTCCGGCCCCTTCGATGTAGGGAATGAGCAGGTATTCGGCCATCACGCGGTTGCCGGTGACATAGGCCACGATCGTATAAGCCAATGCGGCAATCATGACCGGTCCAATGGCCAACCCGTCGAGCCCGTCCGTCAGATTGACGGCGTTCGAACTGCCTACGATGACGAGAATGACGAAGACGATGTAGAACCATCCCAGATCCGGCGTGAAATACTTGAAGAACGGCACACTGAGTTTGGTCGTATAGCTGGGCAACGTATAGAGAAACACGCCGATGGCCAGTGCCACCAGAATCTGGCAGGTAAATTTCTGCGTCGCCGACAAACCCTTCGACTGCCGCTTGATGAATTTAGAGTAATCATCGACAAACCCGACCGCCCCGAATCCGACGGTCGCCACCACCACCATCCACACATAACGGTTGGTCATATCGGCCCAAAGTAACGTGGACAAGACGACGGCAAAGATGATGAGAATCCCGCCCATGGTCGGTGTTCCGCTTTTTGCCAAATGCCGCTTTGGCCCGTCGTCCCGAATCTGCTGGCCGAGCTTGATCTCCTGCAACTTGCGAATCACCCACGGGGCCATCACAAACGCAATGAGAAACGCCGTAACCGCTGCATAGATAATGCGAAAGCTCTGGTAACGAAACACGTTCAGAAAAGAAAATTGTGTATGCAGCGGATAGAGCCAGTTGTATAGCATCCTACGGCATCTGTGCCCGCCATCCATCGACGGGCGCGAGAGTTCCCTTCTGTTCTGCGCTTCAGCAGGCCTTCGTAGCGACCCGTCGAAGCCCGCTCACAGTTTCTACGATCTGTTCCATGCGCATGCCGCGCGAGGCCTTAACCAGCACGACATCGCCCCGGCGCACCATCGCTGTCAGGGCGGTTCCTGCCGCTGCCGCATCCGGCAGTTCGGTCACTCCTTCGGCCGGCATTCCGGCCTGACGCGCGCCTTGAGCAAACTCACGCCCCAGAACGCCGCAGGCCAGCAGATGTTCGATACCTTGACCGGCAAGAAATGCCCCCACCTCTCGATGCATCCGCTTGCTGTCCGCACCTAATTCCAACATGTCGCCCAATACCGCAATCGAGCGTTTTCCCCGGCCGAGCTCTGCCAGAAGTTGAATGGCGGCCTTCATGGAAGCCGGATTGGCGTTGTAGCAATCGTTGATGACTTGCACTCCTTGCAAGATGCTGATCTGTGATCGCATCGCAGCCGGCCGAAATTTGGCCAATCCTTCCGCAATGGCCGTCCCCGAGAGTCCTAAGACAGAGCCCACTCCGGCGGCCGCGAGGGCATTGCTCACGTTGTGCACACCCTGCGTGCGGATGCGCACCTCGGGCTGGCGACTCTTACCCGGCAGCACAAGACCGAAGACCGTTGCGCCTTTTTCATCAATGCGAATGTTGACGGCGCGGACCTCCGCTTTCGGTGAGCGACCGAACGCCACGACCCGGCATCGCGCCCGTGCGGCGAGATAATCGAAGTATTCGTCGTCTGCATTCAGCACCACGGCGCCGTCCTGCGGAAGATGATCAAGCAACTCGGCTTTAGCCTGGGCGGATCCTTCCATACTACCGAAGAACTCCAAATGGTCGGGACCGATATTCGTGATGACACCGATGGTCGGTTTTGCAATCTCGCATAACCGGCTCGTTTGTCCCTGTTGATCCACCCCCATTTCGATGACGGCTGCCTGATGGCGCGGCGCCAGCTGAAACAGAGTCTGCGGAACACCGATGCGATTGTTGAGATTGCCTTCGGTCTTCAGCGTCTTCCAGCGCTGCCCGACGACCTGCGCCACCATGTCTTTCGTCGTCGTCTTGCCATTGCTTCCCGTAATGGCAATCACTGGAATCGGAAATCGGTTTCGATAATGGGCGGCCAACCGTTGATAGGCCTCCAGGGTATCCCGCACCGCGAGCAGCATCGGCGTCTCCGCACGTTTCGCCAATGGCGGGAGGCGAGAGTCTTCCTGCACCACGGCGCACACGGCTCCTTGCGCCAAGGCCTTTGCGATGAATGCATGCCCGTTATAACGATCACCCTGGAACGCGATGAAGAGATCCCCTTTTCGAGCCAAGCGGGAATCGGTCACCACGCGCCGGATTCGTTGTTTCAGATCGTGCGGCGTCACCCCGGCCGGGGCCTTGGCACTCAACACTTCACAGATCTCTTCGACCGTGAACAGTGCCATTACCCCACGGTTTCCATGCTCGCGCATGCACTCCTCACTTACGCACCAGACCGGTATGTCCCGATGATGTCATGCGCGACCTCGCGATCGTCGAAATGATGCTTGGTGGTTCCTAGAATCTGATAGTCCTCGTGACCCTTCCCGGCGATCAACACCATATCCCCCGCTTTCGCCTCCTGAATCGCCGCCTCGATCGCAGACCGGCGATCGGCAATCATGCGGCACCGGACATGGGATCTGACGGCGAGCGCTTCGTTCACTCCGACTTCGACTTCGCGCAGAATGGCGGCGGGATCCTCGGTTCGCGGATTGTCCGACGTCAGCACCACCACATCACTATACTGGACCGCCACACGCCCCATCTTCGGACGTTTGGTCCGGTCTCGATCGCCTCCGCACCCGAACACCGTGATAATGCGACCGGTGCCGAGCGCCCGGGCCGCAGTCAACAATCGCACCAACGCGTCCTCCGTGTGCGCATAGTCCACCACGACCGTGAAATTCTGACCTGCCTCGACGCGCTCGAACCGTCCAGGCACGTTGGAGACTGCTCCAACGGCGGAACAGACTTGGTCAAGCGTCAGTCCCTCGTGCAACACCACCCCGATGGCGGCCAAGAGGTTATAGACATTATGCTCCCCCACCAAACGACTCTGGATGGCGCAGCTCCCCAGAGGGCTGCGCAGGGTAAAGGTGCTGCCGGCTGCCGACAACTTCACATCATCCGCGCGCAGGTCAGCCTGATGGTGAAGGCCGTAGGTCCAGACCGGAACCGTGCAGGCTTCGCAAATCCGCGTACCCCAAGGATCATCCACATTAACGATGGCCCGCTTGCGCGGCTTATTGACCTTCGCTTGTCCGAGGTCGACGAAGAGTCTCAGCTTCGCCTGAAAATAGCGTTCCATGTCGACATGAAAGTCGAGATGGTCCTGAGTCAAATTTGTAAACACCCCCACATCAAACTCTGTGCCGGCGGTCCGGTCCAGTGCCAATGCATGGGACGACACTTCCATCACCACCGTATCCAGGCCGGCCTCGACCATCCGCGCGAACAGCCGCTGTAACTCCAAGGCGCCCGGCGTCGTATGGGAAGCCGGGATGGATTCTTTTCCGACAAGATAGACCACCGTCCCGATGAGGCCGATCTGCCGGTTCGCCGCTTCGAGCATGGTCTTAACGACATAGGTTGTCGTCGTCTTTCCATTCGTGCCCGTCACCCCGATCATCCGCAACGCCGCCGAAGGATCGCGATAGAAGCGGCTCCCGAGAATCCCCACGGCCGCGCGCGAGTCACGCACGCGAATGGAAGGAAGCGATCCGACCGCTGCGCCTCGCTCCACAACGACGGCGGCCGCTCCCGCGGACTCGACGCGATCGAGAAACTCATGCCCGTCAGCCCGCTCGCCCTTGACCGCCACGAAGAGCGATCCGGGCTCGACCTTCCGGGAGTCGTCGGTCAGGCTGGTAATCGTCACACGCTGGTCTCCGGTCCGTTCCAGCACTTCCAGGCGCCCCTGATGGGAGCTGATCAATTCGTCGAGCGTCATGTCACGATTCAAAGCCGGCCATGGCCAGCTTGACGGGCTCGTCTACCGCCACACCCAGATAATTGAGGACCTGCTCTCCAACGCGGCGGAACACCGGTGCAGCCACGACGCCACCCCAACCTTCTCCCCGCGGTTCGTCAATCACCACAATCATCGCCAATCGAGGGTCCTCAGCCGGAACATAACCGAGAAAGGAACCCACCACCAGGGTGGAGGAATACGCGCCGGTCCGGGGATCCACCTTTTGCGCAGTGCCTGTTTTGCCGGCTACGCGGTAACCGGGGATCGCCGCCTTTCCTCCCGTCCCGTTCGTCACGACGCCTTCCAGCAGTGTCGTCAGTGTCCTGGCGGTATCCGCGGAGATAACACGTCGCTTCGCTTGCGGCATCGTTTGCGCCACCAACTGACCTTTGGCGTTACGAATCTCCGACACCATATAAGGCTTCATGAGGACGCCGCCGTTGGCAATCGCTGATACAGCCGTGACCATTTGAAGCGGCGTGACCCCTATTTCCTGCCCCATCGAGATGGAGGCCAGGGAGCGCTTCCCCCACTGCCGCGGTCCCCGCAACAGTCCGGCCGTTTCGCCCGGCAAGTCGATGCCGGTCTTATCTCCAAATCCAAACTCTTTCAGATAGTCGAACACCCGCCACTCACCCAGCGCCATGCCGACTTTCGCCGCCCCGATATTGCTCGACTTCTGAATCATCTGCGAAAACGTCATCCATCCCGTTTTTTCGTGGTCGTGAATGACTGTGTTGGCGATGGGGAATTGTCCGTTTTCCCCATAAATCATACTGTCGGGCGTCATCACTCTCTCTTCGAGCGCCGCCGCCGCAATGACGGTCTTCATGGTTGACCCTGGCTCATACGTATCCGTCAGCGCGCGGTTGCGCCACCGGTCAGGAGCCAGCGCAGCCACCGCATTGGGGTCGAACCGCGGGCTGACGGCCATCGCCAACAGTGCGCCGGTTCTAGGATTCATCACAATCATCGTGCCGGACTTCGCATTGGATCGGCTCACCGCCTCATCCAACTCTTTTTCGGCAATGTACTGAATCACTTCGTCCACGGTCAGGGTCAGACTGTGCCCGGCCGCCGCGCCTTCCTCATTGAGTCCCTTGGGGAATACCGCGCGGCCCAGGGCATCCCGCTGCAACACCACGGCCCGTTTCTCGCCCCTCAAGTATTGCTCGTACCGCAACTCCACACCTTCCAATCCGCGATCGTCCATCCCGGCAAATCCCAACACATGCGAGAGCAACGGCCCCTTGGGATAGTACCGGCGTCCCTCCATGACGACTCCCACACCGTCGAGAGAAAGACGTTCAAGCCGTCGTCCTTGTTCCGGATCCAACTTTCTCGCCAGCCACACAAAATGCTTTTCCTGCTTCAGTTTCTTTTCGATCTCCGTCGCCTTCACATGCAGGATCGGCGAGAGATTTCGCGCCGTCACACCGGGATTCCCAAGGGATTCCGGCACCCCGAACACGGACGGGACGTCCATATTCATGGCCAGTACTTTGCTATTTCGATCGTAGATCGTGCCTCGCGAACCTTCCAGCGTGACATTCTTCTGATGTTGCCGATCGGCCTTTACCGTCAATTCCGCAGCTTGCATCACCTGGAGATTGACCAGGCGGACAATGACCAGAATGAATGCCACCACGAGTCCGCAGGCCACCACGATGCGGCGACCCCGAAAGGGCCTTGCGGTCACTATCGCGCTCTCCGCGTCACGATATTTTTGGCTATCCGCACCTCACCATCCGCCACGACGGGATACACCGGGGCCTCGGGCTCTATATGGATGACCACGACCTGGCCTTTTTCCGGCTGCATCATGCCCAACTTGTCACCGGCCAACCGGGCGATGCGCTCGGGCGCCGTGAAACCCGAGACTTTCACGCGCAGTTCGTCACGCTCACGCTCAAGAACTATTTTCTGCGTCTTGAGCCGTTCGATGTGATAACCGATGCGAACGATGTCGACCCGCTCCCACACAAAGAGCAACACCAGTGACGTGACCGCAGCAAACGCGACGGCTTTCATTGCATAGACTCCTTGGAAATCCGCTCTGCGACGCGCAATTTTGCGCTCCGCGACCGCGGGTTTCGGCAACGCTCGTTTTCCGAGGCCGTGATCGGCTTTTTCGTCAACACTTTCAATGAGGCGTCGGGGCCGTTCGCCAGCTCCCGAAAGGTATTCTTTGCAATTCTGTCCTCGAGCGAATGAAATGACACCATACAGACCCGCCCATGAGGCGCCAAAATATCCACGGCATCCCGAAGGGCCGGTTCAAGCACATCTAATTCCTGATTCACTGCGATCCGTAACGCCTGAAACGTACGCGTCGCACAATGAATCCGCCCGTGCCGGTATGCGGCCGGCACGGCGCGCTCCACGACGGCGGCTAATTTCCAGGTGGTTTCGATGGTGCCTTGCATGCGTGCCTGCGCAATCGCTCGGGCTATTCTTCGTGAATACCGTTCCTCTCCACGGTGGTAAATCAGGTCGGCCAACTCGGTTTCAGGCAGATCACGAACGAGATCCGCAGCGGTGCACCCGTGACTCTGATCCATGCGCATATCCAAGGGACCATCGTCTCGAAAACTGAATCCGCGCTCTGGCGTATCGAGCTGAGGCGATGATACGCCTAGATCGAAAATCACCCCGTCGACCTGTCGCAATCCGCTGTCACCGACATGGGCTTTGAGATCAGAAAAATTTCCATGACGCAAGCAAGCGCGAGCCCTGACGTCCCGCAAACGCATTCGCGACGCCTCAAGTGCCGATATATCGCGATCAATTCCCACAAGGATGCCGTCTGGAGCGGTGCGATCGAGGATCCGAGAAGCGAGCCCTGCATATCCGAGAGTGCAGTCCACGTAAACTCCGCCTGGTTTGCATTGCAGCCAGAACAAGATTTCTTCGACTAAAACCGGCGCATGGAATTCAGAATCAGATTCCATTTTTGCATTTTAACCCACTTCACCCCACTCAT
>JACCYV010000224.1 GCA_013696305.1 Nitrospira sp. | reverse complement strand
GCCAACTCAAGCTCCATAATCCTGTTGAGAATACCCACAGCCCCTTGCTTCTCTTGATCGTTCATTTATGCTCCAGTCAGTCATGACGACTCGGTTCAGAACAGTGTAAACGGCCGGCAATACCTATGAGTCCCGGGCCGGTCCAACGTAGACAGAGTAACGGCGGCTACCCGAGGAGTTCTTTGGGAATATTCCCGCCGTTATCGGCCAGCTTCTTCAACACGCTTTTATGCAACCACATATTCATCTGCGCCGAATCACCCATCTTCTCAGCGGGGCATCCCAACTCGGTAGCCAGTTCCTTCCGGGCGGCCAGACTGCTGTCGAGTCCCAGGAGTTTGAGGAGATCCACGATCGAGGTTTTCCAATTCAGTTTTTCTTTGTGCGCGGTGGCGAGTCCTTCCAGCTTCGCGACGACATCCACCGCAGCCATCGCCTTTGGAGCAACGGCGGGCTGAGGCGTCGTGGGAGCAGGCGCCGGGGTGGGCTGTGGTGCCGCCTGTACTGTTGAACTGCCCAATCCAAGCTTCTCCAAAATAGCGCTGAATAAACCCATGGCGGCTCCTTTTTATTCCAGGTTGAACGCACGAACAATGCATTAGTAAGGCCCTGTGCCATCCCTGACTGAGTTTAGTGGTCCATGGTGGTGATTGCAAGGCGTGAGGCGACTGAGTGCGCTTCGATCGATAGATCGTCGTACTTTTCGTGAACGGTCGGATCGCCTGCCTGAGCCATTCCCGGCGCCCAATATTTCACGGTCAGCCTGAAGCGTTCGCGATGTCCCACGACGCGATCTCGACAGTAACCCTGTTTCCCCAGTGCCCAGGCCAAAGTGCTACGACTTTGGCTGTCGCGTCGATGATCGTGCCGGCCGCTGAAGCGTCCATCCCGACCACACGTTGGACGTAACAACGCCGGCCGCCATTTAGAAAATACCCCTCTATCGCAGAGGGTAAATAAGCATCCGGTGTTCCGTCGAATACGTAGTCTCCAAACGTTTCGCGATACTCAGTGAAGCCGGAGAGAAGACTGGGCGTCGCTGGGTGTCGCTGGCCCTCGCTCGGCTGTGCCGAGGAATGCGACCATACTCGTCGCCACACCTTCGATCGGCTGATTTGTCGAGGTCTCTAGAGCATGCATCACGGGCCAATAGTGCTCCGGCAAGTGGGTTTCCGCGGAGGATGAGGATCACCCTGGCTTGGACCTCAAACCACCTTATCCGTGGTGCTCTTGGGACCCGCATGCATGCGTAACCATGCCTGTTTTAAAGTGCGAACACCCACGAACGCCGCGCAGGCCGGTAGCCAGATCCACTTCGCTTCACTGGCAAGAACAGCGAGGCCCTGCTCGCTGAAAAATTCTTGGATGCCGATCGGCGATACGGCGACAGGCCGAACCGAAAAGAAGTACCGGGTCGTATCGAACGGCGAGAACAATGCCACACCCAATCCTCCATCGGTCATCGCGTCGAGAACGCCATGAGACACGGCAGACAGAAAAAAGTACAGACCCATCCCAGTTATGACCGCCCCGGATTCCCGTCGATAACACAGCGTGACCAGCACCGCGCTCAAGAGAGCCGCGAAGGCCAGTGAATGCGTCAGCCCGCGATGCCCCCACAGGTCGCCATACTGAACGCCCTGCGCAAATCCAATCACATCCACATCCGGTAAAATCGCACAGAAGATGCCCAAACCTAAGGCGCGTCGGTCCATGACGTGACTGCGGGACAGTTTGCCCATGGCCACCGCCACGATGGCATGTGAGAAGACAGACGCCACGATGAATGTTCGCGGACCGCTAGACGTTGAAGCGGAAGTGCATCACATCGCCGTTCTGGACTACGTACTCCTTGCCTTCCAGTCGCATCTTTCCCTTCTCCTTCGCGCCAGGTTCTCCCTTGCAGGCCGTGTAGTCGTCATAGCCGATCACTTCCGCGCGGATGAATCCCTTTTCGAAATCACCATGGATGACGCCGGCGGCCTGCGGGGCCGTATCGCCGATATGAATGGTCCAGGCGCGGACTTCCTTCACCCCGGCCGTAAAATACGTTTGCAGACCCAGCAGCTGATAGGCGGCCCGAATAAGACGGTTGAGTCCCGGTTCGGTCATGCCGATGTCGGCCAGGAATTCCCCTTTCTCTTCGTCCGACAGCACCGCAATTTCTGATTCCAGCGCCGCGCAAATCGCCACGACCGGCGCGCATTCGGCCGCCGCATATTCCTCCACACGCGTCAAAAGTGGATTGTTGGCGAAACCTTTTTCCGACACGTTGGCCACATACATCACGGGCTTCATCGTGAGCAGACACAGCGGCTTCAGCAAGGCGCGTTGCGACGGATCGAGTGTCATCGTGCGAGCCGGCTTGCCCTCATTCAAACAGGCTGCCACCTGAACCAGTAACTCGCCCAGTTTTGCAGCGTCCTTGTCGCCGGACCGGATGACCTTTTGATTACGCTCCTGGGCCTTTTCCACCGTCGTGAGGTCCGCTAGGGCCAGTTCGGTGATGATGGTCCCGATGTCTGAAATCGGATCGACCTTGCCTGCGACGTGCACGACGTTGTCGTCCTCAAAACAGCGCACCACATTCACAATCCCGTCGGTCTCGCGAATGGTGGCCAAAAATTGGTTCCCC
>JACCYV010000201.1 GCA_013696305.1 Nitrospira sp. | reverse complement strand
CAGCAAATTTCTTTAATACTGTTACTAGCGCTTGATAATGAGGGGCAAACTGATCTTTCTTTTTTGTGCTTAATACCAAGTCTCTAAAATGTCTGACTGGTTTCTCAATGGCAAAAGAGAAGGCACGCCTGATTGCCTTAAGAACGTTTCTGACCTTCCCCTGATTTCATAGACATCTTCCTAAGTGGGAGAATCATGAAATCGGAGTCATCATGCCAGAAGCGAAGCGACGTCAGTTTACCGACGCATTCAAGTCCGAAGCGGTCCGGCTCACGCGGGAATCGGGTCGGCCAATGGCCCAGGTGGCTCGGGAACTCGGGATTGCGGACACGGTGCTGTACCGCTGGAGAAGCGAGCAACGACACGTCGAATCTCAGGGCAGCACGCGCCCGGCGGTACGCGCTGAGCAGGACGAGCTCACACGGCTCAAACGGGAAAACGAGACGCTCCGGAAGGAGCGAGATTTTTTAAGACGTGCGGCGGCGTTCTTCGCGAAGGAATCCCAATGAGATACCGCGCGATCCAGGAGCACGACCGTCGCTATCCCATCCGGCTGATGTGCCGGGCGCTGACCGTCTCGCCCGCGGGCTACTATGCGTGGCGGGATCGGCCGGAGAGCCGTCGGTCGGCAGCCAATCGCACCCTCCTCTCGGCCATCCGGGTGCTCCACCGAGAGTCCCGCGAAACCTACGGCAGTCCTCGCATCTGGGACGCCCTGAGCAAGCAGGGACATGGTGTCGGTAAGCATCGCATCGCGCGGCTCATGCATGGTGCAGGGATCCGGGCCAAGTACGGTGAAGAAGTGGCGCGCCACCACCCTGTCGACTCACCGGTTGCCTGTGGCCGAGAACACCCTCAATCGTCAGTTCACGGTGGCGACGCCCAATCGGGTGTGGGCCGGGGACCTCACCTACGTCTGGACCACCGAGGGCTGACTCTATCTGGCGGTGATGCTCGATCTGTACTCGCGCCGTGTCGTCGGCTGGGCGATGGGCCAGAGATTGACCGGGGAGCTGGCCGAGCAAGCCCGCAGCAGGGCGCTCACGAACCGGCAGCCCAGCGCTGGGCTGCTGCACCACTCAGATCGCGGCAGCCAATATGCCGCCACGACCTACCAGCAGGTGCTGACCACCCACGGTATGACCCCCAGCATGTCGAGACGGGGGCAACTGTTGGGACAATGCCTGTGTCGAAAGCTTCTTCGGGACTCTCAAGCGCGAGCTCATTTATCATCGCCAGTACCGCACGCGTCACGAAGCAACCCAAGATATCTTCGAGTATATTGAGGTGTTCTATAATCGGAGGCGGCGTCACTCAACCCTCGGCTGTGACTCCCCGGCCGAGTATGAAGCGAGGACGGCAGTAGCTTAATCAGGTGTCCACGGAATTGGGGGAAGGTCAATTCGATACTTGAGTCTTTTGGGCCAGCCAATTGTCTCTACCGTTGAACTCATTGCCAGCTACGGGTTCTCGCTTCTCCACCTGCAAGGGACCACATAAATAAAATGAGCATCTGGTTAGAATGCATCTACACGAGATTATGACCATTTCAAAAGAATTTTTTCTCCGGCTAACATTTCAACTCAAGCCGTCGGACTCCTTGCCTTCATGGTCTGGAGTTCATAGAGTTTCGATGGGTTTGGCCGACCCCGGAAATACTCTTGTGACTACTCACGAAAAATTCTTCCACGTCAGACTGAAAAATACGCCCAGAGTGGCTAGACTAGCTCACACCTGCCACACCGGTCTCACCAACGACCTGAGGGGCTTCTGTGCGCAGTCTTTATAAGCTTCTTATAGACGGCAAGACCTAAACGAAGATAAGTGCCTACATAGCGCCTATCCTCAGTGGCATTCCATATTGCTTGCTATTACTATCGATCAACACCAAGGATTATAATCCCCGCTCCAGTGGCCCTCGTCCGAGGAATAAGCGCATAAATACAGGAACCTCGATTTAGCCAAATACGTTCTCAAGGCTCAGGCATGGCAACTGTTGAACACTCCCCGGTTATAAAAATTACTGCAGGGCCAATCAGTCATAACAGCCCAATGGTTAGTGTGATAATTCCCATTTATAACGCGGCCAGTTTCATACGTGACGCACTTGAGAGCGTGTACAAGCAGACGTATGGCGAGTACGAGGTTATCTGTGTCGATGACGGTTCAACCGATTCATCGTTGCAAACTGTATTGTCTATGTCACCGGACTTTAAACGGCCTATCCAAATTCTTCAGCAGCACCGGAAAGGCCCGAGCGCCGCTCGCAACCTTGCCGCGTCAATCGCGTCGGGCCGATACCTAGCTTTCTTGGATGCCGACGATGTTTGGTACCCAAATAAACTAGAAAGACACGTCAACGCTCTAGAATGCAATGATACAGTCGTGCTTGCACATTGCAACTTCGATGAAATAGATGAAGAAGGGCGTCTGGTCGGCTCAGCGCTTGTTACAGAAAGGGTCCGTATCTCCAAGAATGACTGGTGGGGCCAGTTACTGGGTCCACAGGCATGGATATTACCTACGGCTTTCATGGTCCGACGGACGGCTTATGAACAAATAGAAGGATTCGACACGGAATTGTTTTTTGATGAAGATGCGGACTTCTGCTTGAGAATCCGAACCCTAGGCGAATTTATGTTTTTGAAAGAGGTAGGGTTCGCCAAGCGGATCCATCGCGCGTCAATGACAAAGGAAGGTGAATCAACTGACAAACAATTCCGAAGTGGTGAACACTTTATTCGAAAATTGGCTGTTCGATACGAGCATGACAGGCAGAAATTGCGGTTAGTCCACCGGTTGTTGGCCGGCAAGTACTCAGATTGGGGTTGGCACAAGGTTAGAAACGGGCATGGGGCCGAGGGGTTTCGGCTGTTATCACGATCACTGCGATATGACCCAGCACGATTTAGGACTTACTCCCGCCTATTGCGCTGCTTATCTTCGCTCGCACTTCGTAGGTAGGGCAGTGTAGACGTGCCGTGAACGGATGTTCCACGCAGGGAAGCAGAATCTCATAGTGTCCTGCGATCGACACGCCCCAAGACATCGATCAGTTCCCGCGCATACCGGCCGATCCCGACGGTGAGATTTTTGAGATGCCCGGCGGCGATCGCAATTCTCACAGATAACGCCATCGCCGTTGGATGGTCATGCAAGAGCCGCCGTGTCGCCGCAAGCCGGACCCATGACATGCAGAGGCGTCGCCTGTCGGCTCATTGGAAGGGCTTTTCGACCAGCGTATGACCGAACCGGAACCGCTCATATCGCGTCACCCACTTGCTCTGAAGATCCGTCCATCGCCGCTCGAACCAGTTCCCGCGAATGGTTCGTCCCCATTTGCTCAGGAAGTGCGCCATATTGTGATTCCAATATTGATCCGTCTCCGTTCGCTTGATTGAATTCTGCGTCACCATCGAAAAATGGTGAATCAACACGGCGCCCGTCATCGCGACTCTGAAACCTGCCTGCTCCGTCCGCCAGCGAAAATCCGTGTCCTCGCACCCTCCATAGGAGAACGCGTCATCGAACAGCCCGATGCGATCGAACACCGCTCGATCGACCAGCATGCAGGGGGCGTAGAGATCCTCCCGTACCGCTTCGGCACAGGCACTCGTGAACTCGCGGGCGTAGGCCCGCAGATCATAATCGAGCAGGCCTTCGCGAGCAGAGGGACAGACAATCCCATACCGTCCGCGTTCCATGAACGCGCAGAGGGTCTCGATCCAGCCCGTCGTCACCACGATGTCGTTATTCAGGATACCGATGACCTCGCCGCGACTGGCGCGAATGCCCTGATTCCACGCCTTGGCACAGCCCAGGTTGATGTCGTTAGTAATAACGGTGGCATCGACCGTGCGCAAAAACTCCGCGGTCCCGTCCACGCATCCGTTATCGATGAGGATCAATTCGAACGGGCGCGGGGTGCAGTCTATGATCGACGCGATACAACGGCGGGTGTACTCGAGCTGATTGTAGAGCGCGATGACCAGACTGACCGATTTCATCGGAACAGCCTCATAACGACCGTCGGCACAGATCAAGCAGGTAGGTCGCCCGGCGTTCCGACGTATGGAAGGCCAGCAGGTGCCGGTAGGCCGCCTCCGCCATCCGTTGCCGCTCCGGCTCATCGTCCCGCAGCCGGCGCACCCAGCCCGAAAGATCCTTCAGATCGGGCCGGCAAAAAATTGCCTGTACACCATGCGTGAAATTATGGGGAATCACGATGTCGGGCGTCTCCGAAATAAGCGGGGTCTTTGAGGCGACGATTTCCCAGTATCGAACGGTGTCGAACCCGCCACCCCGTAACGACAACGCCATCTTAGACCGGCGGAGTAACGCACGATATTCCTCAGGCTGCAATCGTTGAATCGATCCCCTGGCAGGCGGGTCCCCCATCAGTTTCGCCGCCATCACTCCGCACCAGGACTCCGCAACTTTCGAAGCGCGGTCCGATGATTCCACATACACCCCTCCCTCGAAACGAATGTCCGTCGCCTCCTTCAGCATCCTGACCGCTCGCACACGTTTTCGATGTGAGGCTCTCCCGATAAACGAAATATCGATATCCCGGCGTTCGTCCGGCATGAGCCCCAGCTTTGCGCTCGTCACTGAAAACGGCAGCGGATGCGTCCGACCGGCGAGATCGGTCGGGTCGGATCGCCCATCGGATTTGAACCCCGCACCGCCCCACCGGCCGCCGCCGATGAGAAATTCCCGCTTGAAGTACAGTGCGCCTCCGACCGACCGCAAAAGGTCCCCGCGAATCCGGCTGTCGTCCTCCCCGTCCAGTAACACCATAGGAGGAAGCTTGACTCGCGCCGCCAGGGCACGAGAAGCGTCGATCGCTCCACTCCGGGGCGACGACAGGATCGCCAGTTCTATCTGCCGCTCGCGGATCATCCCGACGAGATCCTCTAACCCGCAGGTGTGCCCCGCATTTTGAGCGAGGGTGGCCGCTTGCGTTCCGGGCTCGTGATACGCGGCTTTCCGTGGGAAGTCAAAGACATTCTGCCACCCTAAAGCGGCACAGAGTCCATCGTAGATCTGGTCAGCCAGGTAATCGAGTGCCGGGTCTGTCAGATAGAGGACTTTCATGCGGATCGGTTGGCGGGCGGCCGCGCTCCGGCTACAGCTTCACCACTCGGAGCGTAATCGGTCGGTTGTGCGAAACACTGGAAGGTATCTACGTTCCATGACGACCACAGGGAGCCCGCCCTTTCACGCGACCGGCCCTCTCCGTCCATCGACGCGAGATCTCCGGTGCTTCTCCTCGTTACGGGCATGTATCCATCAGGTCAAGGTACAGGTGTTCCAACCTTTTTGTCAGCCTGGATGCGTCAAACTGCTCACGAGCTTTCTCGTAACTCCGCCGGCCAAACGAGGTCCGCAATGCGTCATTCTGTAACAGTTCGATCACCGCCCCTGCATACTGCCATTGCCAGCGACAGACGAAGCCGGTTACATTGTGTTCCACAAGTTCTGCCTGAGCATTCGCCTTCTTCCGCTGGGGTGTACTGAGGGTCACCACGGGGATGCCATTGGCCATGGCCTCGGCGATGACACACCCGAACGTCTCCCCGATCCGCGAGCCGTGAATAAAAATATCGAGACGCCGATAAAAATCCTGCACGTGCACGGATGGCGCGAGCAACTCGACCCGACTGTTCAAACTCATTCCTGCGAGCTTGTGTTTCACCCGCTCCGTCGCCCCTTGAATAAGGCAGCGAGATTCGGGCACGGTCCGGAAGATTTTCGGCAAACTGGTCACGCAGACATCATGCCACTTCTGATCATCCGGTCTGCTGCAGCGCCCGATCGTAAAGCTGAACGGTTTGTCACCCGAACTCATCTCTGAAAAGTCCACCGGATTATACAGGACTTCGTACCGCTTGCCGATTTGCGCTCCGTATCGACGGAGATAGGTGGCTTTGGAACTTTCGGACACGAAACAGTGACAGTCGATACGGTCTCCTTCCTGCTCATCGAGCGCATGGAACACATTGGTCTCCACCACGCGAGGCCCGCCACGGTATCTCTCGGGTAGTGATCCCGGTTCGTACGTGCCGGCCCGATGAACATGGCAGATATCGATTTTGTACTCGCGTATGAGCTGTGTCAGATCGGGCTGTCCGATCAAAACCGGAATGCCGGATCGTTCGAGTGCCGCCGCTCGGACACCACCGCCGATACGCCCGCAGGCAAACACCTCGAATCGCGTCTTGTCGAGGTACTGGCAGAAGATCTGGAGGGTCTTCTCCGTGCCACCGAGTTCAAGCTGGTTCGTCACATGAAGGACACGGATCTTGGACATGGGATCGATCGCTTCTTGATAAAAACCATCTTCGAAATCTCGCGCCCGGGATGAATGAGCGCGTCACAATCCGAATTGTTTTTTCGCCGGTGTCGTAAAAATCAGACGACCAAACGTGCCTATTCCGTGCATTATCGCAGGCGCTGAAAACCTCCTGTGAGTCGACCTCTATCGGACGGCAGAAGAATCACCACGCTCACGCCTTCGTCGTGCATGTCCCTGTCCCGGCGATCGTGCGCTCCAGCATTCGGCTGACCGCCGTAAACACTTCGTCGACCGTAATCTGCTGCATGCAACTGTCGTCCCCGCGCAAGCAGGTCGGATGGTAACAGGCGCGACAATCCAGGCCTTTGTAGATCACCTGCGCCGGTCCACCACGCGGTCCCCAGCGCTGCGGATAGGTCGGGCCGAAGAGCGCGACCGCCGGCGTTCCCATCGCCGCCGCGATGTGCATAGCGCCGCCGTCGTTCCCGACGAACAACGCGCAACGTTTCATTAATGAGGCAAATTGCAGCAGGGAAAATTTCCCCGCCACCACCTTGGGCGCACAGCGCGTGTTGCGGGCGATCTGCTCGGCGATCTCGCGTTCTCGTTGATCTCCGCCTAGAAGAATGTGACAGGAAAACCGGTCGACGAGACGATCGGCCAGCTCAACGAACCGTTCATGCGGCCATACTTTCAGGGAATATCGCGCGCCCGGTTGCAACAACAGCAACAATGGTGAATCCCGTACTGCCAGCAGGCCGGCCTCCTGCAGCCAGGTCTCCACCACCCGTTCCTCCGCCGGCGACACATGCACGACAGGAGTGCCTGGTTTTGGATCGAGGCCCAGACACCGGAGCGCGCACAGGTCATATTCCACCCGATGCTGATCCGTCGGACGGGGTGCCGCCACGGCGCTATATAACAACCCCCTCCAGCGATGTTCGGCATTGAACCCCACACGGATGGACGACCCCGTGATCAGGCTGATGGCGGCGGATCGATCGCCATCCGTCAGATCGATGACGCAGTCGAACGCGCGCCGCCGAAGCATGCGCACAAAGTTCAGCTGAGCGTTCCAGGCGCCCTTCTCGACGCATAGCACTTCATTCACATCCGGGTTGTGCGCAAGAATTCCTTCCGTGCCGCGGTTGATCAACATGGTCAGTCGCGCCTCCGGATAGGCCTCTCGCAACGCACGCAACACCGGCGTCGAGAGAAGCACATCACCGATATGCCGTAACTTGATGACCAGGATATTCTGCAGATTCGTCATGCTGTCGTCCATAGCCAGGTATTGAGCACTACTCTCATAACTCAACAACAGATCCGCAGAGAGTCGCATACAGGAACAGAATGGCCAGCAGGCTGTTCAAAACGGTCGTCCAGCATGGCCGCAGCAAGCGAAGAGGCGAATCGTACAGTGCCTCGTACGGTAAGCCTCTGAGCGATGCGAGAACGATGCTGGCGAGCTTTTTCAACAACCTGCTACGCAGAGCTCACGATACAGGGCGCTGGTGCGCAACGCCGCGCGCTCCCACGTGAAGAGTCGGGCACGTTCAAACCCGCGCTGCCGCAACTGCTGCCTGAGTTCCGGATCGGACAGCACCGTCACCATCGCCGTCCCCAATGTTTCGACATCGTCGGGATCCACCAGCCACGCCGCGTCTCCTGCCACTTCAGGCAGCGACGAAGTGGAAGACGTGATCGTCGGCGTCCCGCAGGCCATGGCCTCCAGGACCGGCATCCCGAATCCTTCGTAGCGTGAAGGAAATACAAACAGGTCGGCGCAGGAGTAGAGCCGCCGCAATTCTTCACGGTCGAGACGTCCGGTGCACCGGACATCCTGTTCTAAGCCGAGCGCGTGCGCCGTCGTCCGATAATTCCCCTGCGGATGCTCCGCATCGCCCGCGAGGATGATGACCCGTCCCCCCAGTTGCGGACGCACATTCGCCACCGCCTGCAAAAAGACGTCATGGTTCTTTCTCGGATCGGCCCCGCCGACGAACAGGATGAATCCGGCCGCCGGAATAGCCCAACGTTCCCGCAGACCTGCCATTACCTGGTCATCGTGGACCGGAAAGAAATCTTCGGCCACCCCGTTATAAATGACAACCACCTGCTCATGCGGGATTTCATACAGCGCTTCGATTTCCCGGGCGGAAAACTCCGACACCGTCACGACCTTTCGTGCCCGATTGGCCGTGGCCCTGGCCCGCCGCGACGATCCGGCTTGTCCTAACAATTTCGGTGAATATTCAGGATGACGAGCGAGCCAGAGATCATGGATGGTGACGATCCCGCCGGACCGTCCTGTCGCGTGCATCTTGAAATTAGGGCCATGATAGAGATCGAGGCCGTCCCAGGCACCGCGCCAGGGCATCAGCCACCGGGGCGCCTCTACCCAGCGTATTCGATCGTTCACCGGCCAGCCCTCAAGCCGTCCTTCCTTCAGAGAACCCGGCCGGAGATATCCGAGATACTCGATCTGCTCATTCAGATCCAACAAAGCCCGAAGGAGATAATGAGTATGCCAGCCGACACCGCCCTTGTGTCCCACGATCGAAGCCGCGTCGATCCCGATACGCATTAGGCGAAAGGCGCCTCCATCGAGTCCCTGAGAGACATCCGTGGTCCGATCATGGGTCTCATCGTACGTTCAACCGTTCCCAGGCCTTGGCATATTTGACGAACGTATGGAGGCCGGCAAACATCGCCACCACCAGCCCGTGTGTCCCATCCCGAAAGCCGCGGCGCACGAATAGGGTCTTCAGCATCGTGCCGAGATGGTGCGTGGCAATGACCCATCCGCTGATGCGAGTGACTCGTTTCAGTTTCTCCTCGGCCCCCAAGGTCGTGTACCGCATCATCTTGCGGATGTGATGGTTGACGGTGGGCATGCTGTAGTGATCGAACGGCTCACGAAGCCGCTCCCTACGCCCGGCAAGGGTGAAATGTTCGTGCAACCGCACATCGTCATACCGGCCGGATGTTTTTCGAAAGAGCCTCAATTGGTAATCCGGAAACAGACCGCCGCCCTGAATCCATTTCCCGTAAAAAAAGTTGCGACGGGGAATTTCATAGCCCCCGATCTCCGCAGACGGCGCAGCGGCCAGTAACGCCTGAATTTCCCGCCGCAATCCGTCGGTGACCCGCTCGTCGGCGTCCACGACGAGAATCCACTCCGCGCGGGCCTGATCGATCCCGAAGTTTTTTTGCGGCCCATAACCGGGCCAAGACCGGACAAACACCTTCGGGGTATAACGTTGTGCCAACTCGACGGTTCGATCCCGGCTTTCGGCATCCACCACAATGACTTCGTCAGCCCAGCGCACCGAC